>NZ_JBHXMY010000952.1:0-1440 GCF_042720195.1 Nocardia sp. NPDC058497
GGGTGAATGGGGGGGGGGGTTTTTGGGGGCGGCCCGTTAACCGTCCCTGGGGGTCGTCAGGGCCCGGCGCGCGGGCATGTTCCCGGGGGGGGTGGGTTCCCCCCCCGGCGCCCACATCCCCCAGGGTGCGCCGGGTGCGGTGTGGCTCTCTGTCGGCAAGGCTGTCTGCCAGTAGCTGCGGATAGCCTTGGCGGATGTCTGGCCGGACGATTCGTTCTCGAAGGTCCTGCCACCAGTCACGTTGGCGCAGAATATGGGGCGCCTGGTTGTCGGTGAGATTGATCAGGGCGTCGTCATTGCGAACGACCAAGGGAGCCAAGGGGACACGTAGTAGCCGCGCCCAGTCCATCGTGACCTGGTGTGGGTGTATCCGTGCAGCTCCGGCTTCGACAGATTGGCCTGTGGGCAGGCGGATCGGCGCGGATCCACTCCCGGACAAGGTGTCTCCGTCCCGAAGAGTGAGGATACGCCCGCCCAGGGCTGCCCGCGCCTCGTAGACCTCGACGATGGCTCCCAAACCTGTCAGGGTGTACGCGCATGCGAGGCCGGCGATCCCGGCACCGACGATCGCGATACGGCGCCCGCGAAGAGCGGTGGCACCGGGTTGCATCGTGAGTTCGGGCGGCAGCAGCCAGTCCGAGCGTGCGGTACTCGAGAAGCGTCCCAGCACCCTCAGCGCGGTCACCGGTCGACCGGTCGTTCGGAACCGGATCGCAGCAGTCTGCGGTCGACCTTTCCAGCGGTCGTCAGCGGAAGGTGCTCGACCTGACGAAGCTGGCGCGGCATCGCATACGACGGCAAGACCGTGCGGAGATGATTCCGCATTTCCCGCATGGGCACAGTGCCGTCGGCGACATACACCGCGCTTATCTGGACTGTGCCATCCGTGCTGTTGGTGGTAAATGCTGCCGCATGCCGCACACGTTCATGGCATTCGAGCGCGGCGTCGACGTCGGTGAGTTCGATGCGGTACCCGTTCACCTTGACCTGGTCGTCGATACGGCCGCAGACATGAACAGTGCCGTCGGCAGCGACATGGCCGAGGTCTCCGGTGCGATACGCGCGGCCGTACCCGGGCAGGTCCACGAAACGACCGTCGTCGTCGGCAGGACGGACGTACCCGGCCGCGAGACCACGTCCGGTCAAGATGAGTTCCGTGGGCTCGTGCGCCGTGCTTCCTGGTGCGTGCACGGTAGTGCCGCCGAAAGGAAGGCCAACCGAGCCCAGGTTTTCGAGAGTGACGGTATGGAAGGTGCTCCAGATGGTTGCTTCGGTGGGACCATAGAAGTTCCTCACCACCGCATACTTCTCAACGAGCCGCTCTGCTAGTCCCGCATCCATGTATTCGCCGCCGCACCAGGCTTCGATCGAATCTGGAATCTTCAAATCGAATGCATCCAGAAGCTTGTAGAAACTCGTCGTGCCCGGAATGTTGCTGGG
>NZ_JBHXMY010000953.1:0-1433 GCF_042720195.1 Nocardia sp. NPDC058497
GACTCACACAACACCGCCCAGTCAGCGGTCAACGTCAGTCTCAAACCACCTACACAAGCTTGGATGGTGCAGGACCGTCGCCGGTTCTCGAGGCAGCTGCAGCCTTGCTGGAGCGTCTCGTATACAACCAGGCCGCAGAACTCAGCGGCGGTCTGGCTACATCGATCACCCTGCTCGACTTTACCTTTCCCTTGGGGATTTGGGCTCAAGCACTGGCTGAGCCGATCGAGGAGTCGCTGCGTTCGAAGATCTCCTCCGAACTAGATGCTCTCCTCGCGGCCGCTAAGTCTCGCCAGGATCAAATCCGGACAGTGATCGGGCAGGTCTCCCAGGCGTTGGAATATTCGCCAGGTCGCGCAGCTCCTGTATTTTCGTCCAGCGATTTCATCGCCCCGGACCGCGCCGTCGCGGATATGGGAACACGACGCTACGGTTACAGCAACAACGTATGGTGGGAGAACAGCCTTGCATCCGCCGCCTGATCCGCCGAAGAAGAACCAGGCCGCCTATAACTCACGTACGGGCATCGCCGACAAGATCGAAGCCAGAACCTACAAGACTATCGACGCCTTTCTGGCCATGCAGTACTTCGAGGGTGCCGGATACCTATTTTCGGCGGACCTCCTCAAATTCTACCTGTCCAACCCTGGTCCGAACTCGGACTTCACGATCAAGCCGGAATTCTTTCAGAAGACGGTAAATACCGAGGACGTCAAGGGAGTCGTGACGCGGTGCCTCGACAACATCATTGACCAGGCGAGAGCGGATCCGCAAGTCGGGGTAGTTCGTGAGCTCACATCCAATTGGATAGGTGCCGGTCCGACGGAGAATCAGGATGTAGAATTCGGGATCGGCCATTTCGATGTTGCAGTCGGAAGCGATACAATTGTGCGCTCAGCAGACGATGGTCTTCACGCCGAGGTGAGCTACAAGGTATATGTTTGGGACTACTACAATTTTGAAACGAAGGGCTGGATCCCGTTCGGCAATGTCAAGAGAAGTCAAGCAAATTCAATCGGATCCCACATGCGTGAGCTAGAGGAATTCGGATGGGCGCGAAGTTATGTGGCACGCGGAGAGTCCGACACCATCCAAACATGGGTCCAGAAGCTATGAAACGGACATTCGGTGGCGCAGTCCTTGCAGCTGCGACCGTTCTCGCTGCATTCGTGATGGTGAGCTGCGCGAGTCAACGTTCAGATCTGCGCGCTCTTGAATCATGTGGTTCCTTTCGGTTCCCGGCGGACGCTGAACTGGCGGAGTATGAAGTCCGGACATCCTTCGGGGACGAGACCATGGTTGCGGTCGTCAAAGTTCCCACCAGTGAATTCAATGAATTCAAAGTAGGGTCAAATAGTGACCGATTTACCCCCGGTGTCCCGGAGTACTCGAAGGATTACTGGCGTGACACAAAGAATTTCCCTGCCCTTGAA
>NZ_JBHXMY010000954.1:0-1431 GCF_042720195.1 Nocardia sp. NPDC058497
CGCACACGGGCATTGCGCCATGTAATCTCGCCCTGTGTGCGCCGACATCGACGGTATTCGCATGCATTACGTGACCGGAGGGAGCGGCTCGCCGGTGGTGCTCATCCACGGGTGGCCACAGACCTGGTACGGCTGGTGGCAGATCATGCCTGCGCTCGCCGAGCATCACACCGTCTACGCCGTCGACCTTCCCGGGCTGGGGGACAGCAGCGGCTCACCGAGCGGGTACCGCAAGGCCACCCTGGCGCGCTACATCCACACCCTCATCGCAGACCGGCTCGGCGTGCGCGATGCGGCGATCGTCGGGCACGACTTCGGCGCCGCGGTGGCCTTCCACTACGCCACCCAGTTCCCCGCTGACACCGCTCGTCTCGGATACCTCGACCTGCCGCTCCCCGGGCCCGCGGTAGACGCTCCTACCTACCGCTCGATGAGCTGGCACATCGCCTTTCATTCCCAGCAACAGGTTCCCGAGGCGGTGGTCGGTGACAACGTCCGTGACTATCTGGCCTTGTTTTATCCCCAGGTCTCTTTCGGCGGAACGGCTTTCGGCGGCACCTCGCGGCGTACTCCCTTCACCGATGCCGAAATCGACGAGTACGCAAGGACTTACAGCCGGCCCGAGAACCTGACCGGTGGTTTCGAGCTGTACCGTGCCCTGGACCAAGATGTCCACGATTCGGTGGCGGCGGCGCCGACGCATATCCCGACGCTGCTCATGACCGCGCAGGGACAGCTCGACCAGGTCCGGGCGAGTGCGGCGGCGCGGTTGGCCAATATCGTGCACGCGGTGGACGTTCCGAACGCGGGACACTGGCTCGTCGAAGAGAATCCGCAGTTCGTCACCGCAGAGCTGTTGAGATTTCTTCGTGGGTGAGCGCGACAGGGCCTAGCCCCAGGCACGGCGTGTCGCGGGCATCTCGGCGTTTCCCGTCGCTTCCGGCACCACGCCGAGTACCTGGTGGATCCCGAGTCCGCCGTCCTCGAAGCCCAGTGCGGAGGCGGCCATATAGAGCCGCCAGACTCGTGCTCTCCCCTCGCCGACGAGTGAAACCGCCTGTTCCCAAGCATTTTCCAGATTCGCGACCCAACAGCGAAGGGTGCGCTCGTAGTGCTCCCGCAGCGCTTCGACGTCGCGCACTTCGAATCCGGCGCGTTCCATGGCCAGGACGACTTCGCCCACGTCGACGAGTTCGCCGTCCGGGAAGACATAGCGCCCGATGAAGGAGCGATTCTGCATGATGGAGCCGCCCGGCGAGGAGATGGCATGGTTGAGCAGCCGTCCGCGCGGGTGCAGCAGTGCGCGGAGGGTGTCGAAGTACCCGGCGGCGTTCTTGGTGCCGACGTGTTCGAACATGCCGATCGAGGAGATGGCGTCGAACTCCTCGCCGCGCAGGTCCCGATAATCGGCGATTCTGATCTCGACACTGC
>NZ_JBHXMY010000955.1:0-1430 GCF_042720195.1 Nocardia sp. NPDC058497
GCCGCCGCTATCACTAACCGGGCGTTTGGTGCTAATCGGAATATTGCCCGGTTACTTGTTTTCCTTTTGTTTGTTGAAATGGACCTCGAACTGGTTGCCGTACGACTCGGTCACCATCGACCGGAACCTGATCTGTGCGTACTGCAGTTGATGCGTAGACAGCTCCCCCACATATCCCCCTCTGATCGATCGCACCAACGATCGCATCGGCGCGGATCCAATACCACTGCAACGCATCATCTTCGCTCAACCTCGGCGCCTTGTCACGCCGAGCCGTACCGCACGGCCGGGTGCTCACCTCGGCGAGGCAGGCCTGCACAGCCACAAGTATGCGATCAATGCTGTGTAGCCCGAGGCTAGCCGTGGTGAAGGTCTAACGCGGCTGCGGAGATCAGGCCGTTTCCGCACGGATCCGGGTCGAGGCTGTAGCGAAGTTCGGGGCGGCCGTCGCACACCCCGATCAGCTGGCCGTCCTCCGACAGTGCCCACAGCCGAGCCCGTGGCGCGAACTCCGCGATGCTCGCGGCGACGATCTCCTGGACCGCCGACGCCAGCATTCCGCAATGTCGAAGAGGTAACGGCGGACGTTGGGTGATTCCATTGTGCGGCACTCATCGTCCGTCGAGCTCACCGGCGCAACGTCAGCCGTGGTGTCACCAGATCCGACATGGCACGATCGTTTGCCGGATTCAGGCTCCGGTCGCGGCCGGGCGTTTCGGGTTGTTTGACCACTGAGACCAGGAGCCCGAGTAGAGGGTGGCGGGGACGCCGGCGACGGCCAGGGCCGCGATCTGGTGGCACGCGGTGACACCGGAGCCGCAGTAGACCGCGACCGGGCCGGCGCCGAACGCGTCGAACCGGGCCCGCAGGTCCTCGGGGGTGCGGAATCGGCCGGTGGCGTCCAGGTTTTCGGTGGTCGGCGCGCTCACCGCCCCGGGGATGTGCCCAGCCTGCGGGTCGACCGGCTCAACCTCACCGCGGTACCGCTCGCCCGCCCTGGCGTCGAGGAGCACTCCCGACCAGGTCGCCGCCCCGTCGGCGTCGATCACCGGCAGCGCGCCGGAACGCACCACCAGGTCGCCGGATACCGGGTCCGGCTCGGCGCCGGTGGCGAGGTCGCCGCCCGCCGTGATCCACGCGGGCAGTCCCCCGTCGAGAATCCGGACGT
The DNA here is from genome assembly GCF_042720195.1 of Nocardia sp. NPDC058497. Lineage (NCBI taxonomy): Bacteria > Bacillati > Actinomycetota > Actinomycetes > Mycobacteriales > Nocardiaceae > Nocardia > Nocardia sp. NPDC058497. Next base: position 1,169 of record NZ_JBHXMY010000955.1, read on the forward strand.
CATCGACGCCTGCCCAGCGCAACAGCCACCAGGCCCGCGCTGCGGCCATACCGCTGGTCGCGTCGTAGACGACGACCGGCTCGCCCGCACCGAGGCCCCAGCTGCGCGCGCACTTCTCGAAGGTGCCCGGATCGGGCAGCGGATGCCTGCCACGCGCGGGCGCGGGCGCGGCGGCCAGCTCGGTCTCCAGATCGACGTAAAACGCGCCCCGGATTTGACCGGACACGAATTTATGATTTTAACAAATGAAGAGGCCCAGGAA
>NZ_JBHXMY010000956.1:0-1428 GCF_042720195.1 Nocardia sp. NPDC058497
CTCTCAGATCGATCAGCGCATGGGCGGCGGGCATGGGCGGCGAGCAGTTGTCCAACCTCAGCGGTGAGGTCGTCGCCTTTCTCAACGGCACCTACACCGACGACGAGGTTCGCCGTACCATGTTCTCGGCCGCGGCCGAGATGGCCTATCTCGCTGGCTGGATGGCATTCGACAACGACGAGCATTCCGCGGCCCAGCGCTACTTCACCACCGCCACCAAGCTTGCGGCCGAGGCTCATGACGCACCGCTCACCGGCCACATCCTGCGCGCGATGGCACACCAGGCAATCGACCTCGGACACCCCGAGGAAGGACTCGCGCTCGCCGAAGCCTCCGTCGCAGGCCCCAGATACAGCAGCGCCACGCTCCGGGAGAAGGCGCTGCTCAAAGTCGTCCACGCCAAGGCGCTCAGCGCCGCCGGCCGACCCTCGGAGGCGGCCAAGGCTGCGCTCGTCGCTGAACAAGACCTCGCCGCAGCATCGAGCGCTATCCCTGAGCCCTCACGGGTGTTCTTCTTCACCGAGGCGAGCTTGGCCCACGAAACGGCCTGTGCGCTAAGCGATTCCGGCGACTTACGAGGCGCTGCCGCGCAGTTCGACCGCAGCGTGCGTAAACGCAAGGCACAGGCGTTCGCCCGTACTCACGCGGTCACCCTCGGCTATCTCGGTGCGGTGCAAGCACGGCAGGGCGATCTCGAAATAGCCTGTGCAACGTGGAAGTCCGCGCTGTCGTCGATGGGGCAAGTGCAGTCGGGTCGCACCCGCGCGGTGGCCCGCGGCATCCGCGCCGCCGTCTCGCCGCATCTCGGATCGGCGGTGGTGGGATTTGCCGAAGTCGACGCCCAATCCTCTGAATACCTGCAAGCACAAGGGAAGTAGGACCGAAGCGATGGCTGACGAGACATTCGAAGTGGTGCCGATCGCGCACGTGGTCGGCGGCCGCCGCGAACCCACCGACGATCACTGGGGCGGCACCGAGACGATCATCCGGATCGACGACCCCCGATTCGGCGAAAACTCGGTCAAGGGTCTCGAAGCTTTCAGCCACCTGGAAGTTGTGTTCAGGTTCCACCTGACCGATCAATCCGACCTCCACTTTGGCGCCCGCAGCGCCCGCGACAACCCGGCGTGGCCCGAGGTAGGGATCTTCGGGCACCGCAACATGCGTCGCGTCAACTGGCTCGGAGTGTCGCGCGCCCGCCTTCTCCGCATCGACGGTCTCGACCTCCACGTCGCTGAACTCGACGCGGTCGACGGCACACCGGTGCTCGATATCAAGCCGTGGTTCGCCGAATTCGGGCCTCGCGGCAAGGTTGAGCAGGCTCCGTGGTCCACAGAGATGCTCAAGGACTATTTCTGAGGGGGCGAATTCGTGCGCAGCTGGGCGGACCTGCCCATCTCGGAACCGCTGATTGAAAATGAACGGGAG
>NZ_JBHXMY010000957.1:0-1427 GCF_042720195.1 Nocardia sp. NPDC058497
CACTGCCGGCTTATAATCGGGGCCGGTGACATGTTCGGACAGCACCACGACCGCGCCGTCACTGTCGACAGCGACGCCCTTGTCCAGCAGTTCGGTGACCGTGTCGGCGAGCTGGTCGTTGTAGAACGACTCACCGACATAGTCGTCGGGAGTGAGCAGCACACCGAGCCGGTCGTAGATCGCGCCGAACGCTTTCTCGGACTCGGCGACGATCTCCCGCCACCGCGCCACCGTGTCGGGGTCACCAGCTTGCAGCGCAACCACACGGGTCCGCGCCCGGTCGGCGAATCCCGGATCGGAATCGAACTGCTGCCGGGCCGCCTTGTACAGGCTGTCCAGTGCCGACACCGAACTGGTTTCGGCGTCGAGTTCCTCTGTATGCCAAGGCGATTCGGGGTGTTCGTCGATGTATTGGATGAGCATGCCGAACTGGGTGCCCCAGTCGCCCAAATGGTTCGCGCGAACGACGTCGGCACCGAGGAACCCGAAGACCCGGGCCAGGCTGTCACCGATGATGGTGGTCCGCAGGTGCCCGACGTGCATTTCCTTCGCCACGTTCGGCGCCGAGTAATCGATGACGACCCGTTGCCCGTCTTCGGTGGTGGGGACGCCGAGCCGGTCGTCGGCCAGTCGCGCGGCGACGGTTTCCCACACCGCTGAATCGGCCAGGGTGATGTTCAAAAACCCTGGGCCCGACACCTTTACGTCGGCGATCACACCGTCGGTGAGATCAACCCCGGCGGCAAGATCGGCACCGAGCTGTTGCGGCGCCATGCCGACCCGCTTCGCCAACGGCAGCGCGGCGTTGGATTGGAAATCGGCTCGATCGGATCGTCGCACTACCGGGTCCGCATCCGCCATTTCCGGACGGACTCGGGCGATCGCCTCCGCCACAGCGACAGCGACACGTCCGAGCAGCGGTACAACACCGGCAGAGCTCACCTTGGTTTCCTTTCGATGGGATGGTGAACCCATTGTCGCAGCTGCCTCATGCTGCATGACCAGGGTCGACCTGTTCGCCGCGAACGTGGCTTCGACCGGCTACCGTCGGGAGTGTGAGCGACACACAGTGGAAGATCCTCGGCGAGAATCTGGTGGACGAGAACCGACATATCGCCCTGAAGACTGTCGACATCGAACTGCCCGACGGCGTCCGCTTCACCCAGTACGTCGCGAAGATGCCCCGGTGCGCGATGACACTGGTGATCAACGCTTCCCGTGAGGTTCTGCTGATGCGCCGCCACCGGTTCATCATCGACCAGTGGGTATGGGAAGTACCTGGCGGCTATGTCGACGGCGCCGAATACGTAGCGTCGGCCCCCGCGCGCGAGGTCGAGGAAGAGACAGGGTGGCGACCCCTTTCGATAGAACACCACCAAACCAAAACCCCCCCCAAACGCCCACAATAACAACCCCCCGAGAAAAAC
>NZ_JBHXMY010000958.1:0-1423 GCF_042720195.1 Nocardia sp. NPDC058497
CTCCATCTACCCCCCCCCCCCCACACCGAGATTAATTACGGTCTGGTGGGCTGTGTTTTGTGTATACGAGACTGGCTGAAGCCATCGAGGATCGCAGCTGAGGTGGCGACGGTCTCCTCGATCGCGGTGACCGGCCGCCGGGTAAGGATGTAACCGCCGGTGTCGGGGTTGCGATCGACGGGATACAGAACCCATCGAGTCGTTGAGCTACCGCCGTCGCCGGGTATGCCGCGGGTGACGGTGCCGTCGGCGGCGACGACGAGCGTTTCCCATTCGCCGACCTCGACGAGCGCCATCGCCAGGGCGGTGCTGTCGGTGCCGGGTTGCGGTCCCGCCGGGGCGACGGGCGTACCCGGGGCAGGCGGTGTGCGGTCTTCGACGGCGAGGTAGCCGACGACAACAGCCGCCGTGCCATCAGGAAGGGTGGCGCTTACCGGGCTAACAGCGTGGGCGTGGGTGACGGTGAGGGTGGGCGCGGTGATCTGGGCGTCCGTGTCGGTGGTGATGTGGGTGAGGTCGACGTGGCGTGAGAGCTCACGCAAGATCTCGGCGAGGGTCAGCGTAGGCGCGGCGGCGGTGTCGAAGACGAGGCCGGCGATGTTGGCCGGAGAGACGCCGGGCGTGACCGTTGCTGCTGCGGCCCAATCGATGTCACCGGCTGCGGTGCGGGGGACCTCGATGGAGGCTGTGGTTTCGACGAGGGCGGCCAGGGTGGCCCATGCGGTGGTCGAGTGGACACGGTCGAGGTCGCGCTCGAGAGCGGTGAACGGGTGGACTTGATATTGGCCCAGGAACACGATGACCTGAGAGGGGGTGGGCCCGTCGGTCCACGACAGACGCAGAAATTCGGTGTCGCTCCATCTGCCGACAGGACGCAGGGCGAATGTGGCGGTGGGCCAGTGGCGTTGGAGGCGAGTCTGGACCAGCATCGCCCAAGCAGCACGGTCGCCGGCGTCGTGCGGTGCGATGAGGTAGTGGGTGGTGGTCGAATCGGTGAACCGGATCCGCGCACCGGTGGCGTGCGCCGTGATCTCGGCGACCAGACCGATGGTCGTGGACAATTCGGCCAGGGCCGCGTCGAACGCGTCGAGTGCTTGATCGAGGGGGCCGCTGATGATGACGCCGTCGAGGTAGACGTCGTAGTCGTGGGTGCTCATGGTGAACTCCGATTCCGTTGATAGTGGATTGCGCGACGGGCACGGGACTGGGGTGAGGCGCGGAGGGTCAGGCTGGCGGCGGTACGTGGCGCCAGCCGACCGCGCTGACGGGCGCGGTGAACACCGGTGACCTACTTCGGGGCTTAGGGGAGCGGGGGGGGGGCCCGGCGTGGGGGGGCCCCCCCCCACAAGCCCAACACAGATAACTACACCAGCGGGCACCGGGAGAACCAGGCGCGGGGGCGATTAAACAAATCACACTGCCG
>NZ_JBHXMY010000959.1:0-1420 GCF_042720195.1 Nocardia sp. NPDC058497
CTTCAACGGTTTCGGATGAACGGGTCCTTCGCTCATGGCCGACATCGTGCCCGGTGGCACCGACATCGGCAGTGCGCTCAACGCCGCCAGCGCGATGACCTACACGCGTCAACAGTCCGTGTGAACGAAGACCCGCCGCGTCTCGCCGCCGTCGTGGATGACGACGTATCGTCTCGGGTCCCGGTATCCCTCTATCGAGTGCTCGTTTCCGGCGTCGGTCATCAGCAGATCGTTCATTCCGGTCGCGTCCCAGTAGGACTTCCACGTCGACGGAACCCCCGGAGCGAACTCCGCGAAGCCGGATCGCTGCTTGAACTCGCCGACGGAGCCGCTAGGAATATCGACCACGGCTACCGAGGTCGATTCTCTGAAACGGTTATCGTGCTCGTACCAAACAACATCCGCGCCCGGTGGGAACGTTACGTTTGCGCACTTGGACAAGTGGCCCATCTGTTCCGGCTGATCGGCGCATCCCCCGCCGCCTACAGACATGACACACGCGGAGATGCAGATGCCAAGAGATCGGACAGCGAAGTAGGTCATAGGCCTCCGATCCACCACTTTGCTCAGGATCCGCTCAGCGGAGTATCTCGGTGCTGACGAGTGATGCGCGGGCATGTACTGAAGTACGCGAGAGAAGGCTCGCATCCGCGGATCGGGCGGCGGTTATCGTGCGGCTGTCTGATGGAATTTCCAAGCGTCCCCGACGATGTCGATGATGTCGGGTTTCGCCGGTGCCCACCCGAGTTCATGCTGCGCCAGTTCGGACGAAGCGTAGAGCACCGCTGGATCGCCGGGACGGCGCGGTGCTGTCTCGACATCGAATTCGTTTGCGGTAACTCGCCGTACGGCATCGAGGACTTGCTTGTTGGAGAAGCCGATTCCATTGCCCAGGTTGTAGACCCGATGCTCACCTGGCCGGATGGCATCGAGCGCTAGCAGATGCGCACGTGCAAGGTCGGTAACGTGGATGTAGTCGCGGATGCAGGTGCCGTCGGGGGTCGGGTAGTCGTCGCCGAAGAGGCTGAACTTCTCGCGTCGACCTGAAGCGGCGTCTAATGCGAGGGGGATGAGGTGTGTTTCGGGAGTGTGGCGTTCGCCGATCATCGACCCGTCAGCGCAGGTGTGTGCGCCAGCGACGTTGAAGTAGCGCAGACTGACCGCGCCGAGTTCGCTGGCGCGGGCGATGGAGGCGATCGCTCGATCAACGGTGAGCTTGGTATCGCCGTAGGTGTTGACCGGGTTCGTTGCGCTGTTTTCCGTGATGGGAACTTGGTCGGGCTCGCCGTATACCGCGGCAGTGGAGGAGAACACCAGTCGCGGAACTCCGGCGTCGCGGATGGCGTCGAGTAGGGCAAGTGAGGCGCGGGTGTTGTTTTACCATTGCCACTCTGGGTGGCTCAACGACTCGCCCGCGGCG
>NZ_JBHXMY010000960.1:0-1414 GCF_042720195.1 Nocardia sp. NPDC058497
CACCCCCTCGCGGGTAACCGCGCCCCGTGACACCTCTTCGGCCCCCCTCGGCAGCAGCCGAGTCGCCACCCGCGATTCCGTCCACCACCGCGCTGAACGTTCACTATCGCGCCGATCGGTCGAAATCGGGACGATCGGAGCGTGTGGTGAACGCTCAGCGCATGTCCGCCGTCGGCGGACTTCGACAGTGCCCTAGGTTCCGGTCTGCTCGGCGAAATGGAACTCGACGGACACGGCGTCGGCCGGAATGCCTTGTGCGCGAAGGCTATCCAGGATCTGGTTGGTGAATCGGGGAGCCGGGCGGTAGTGCGTGCTGTGATCGGAGACCATCACGATCCGCCCGTTGCGCGCGACCAGCTCGCCCGCGGCGGCGACGGGGCCACCGGCAAGGAAGCTGGAATGGTGGAACCGGCCGAGCAGGTGCCGGGGTGAGCTGTAGATGATCCCGTCGGCATCCATGACGAAGATCGCGCGGCCGCCGGCCGGGGACCACAGGGTGCTCGCCGCGGTGGTGTCGAACAGGGCCCCGTCGGCGGTGTACAGGAGTCCGTCGCGCGCGTGCAGGCGGAATCGCGCGCGGTCGGTCGCGCCGAGATAGGCGACGTGACTGTCGCCCCAGACCCGGTTCCCCGGCAGGTGTTCGCCGGTGAATTCCGGGCGCAGCGGTGTCGTCGCGAAAGCCGGGTGCGCGGCGCCGCGGCGACGGAACAGCGCGCGTAGTCGATCCAGAGCACAAGATCTCATGCCGGAACCAGGGTCACGATCAGCTCGTCGGCGATGGACTCCGCCTTCACCATGCCCTCGCCGAGGTACAGCGTGGCGGCCTGCGGCCTGCCGTCGGGCAGTGGCACGACCGAGACCGCGTCGACCCGGCGGCCCGCGAGCACGTCGTAGGGTGGCTCGTCGGTGACGTCGAACGCGGTGTATTTGCCCGAGATGGCGACGTATTCGATATTCACCGGGTCGACCAGCGGTTCGAACGGATCACGCCACGGTGCCGCGCCGATCCGCAGTTCCGCGCCGTCGACGCCGGCGTCGAGCAGCAGCGTCGATCCGTTGTGGAAGGTGAATTCGATCGGGCCCTCGGTGCGGTCGATGTCGTCGCCCAGGACGTAGAACATCCGGCGGACGGCGACGATGGTCCCGTCGACCGCGGCATTGAGCGCGGTGCGGCCGTACTCGTCGTTGTCGGACACAGGTTTCCTCTGACGGTCGATCGCGCACGCGTGGCGTGCTGCCGGGCAGATGAGCCATCATGTCGCCCGACCTGCGCGGCACGCAACTCGGTGCGGCGTGTTCGCCGCCGCGACCCGGCCACCCGCCGTGCCCTCGACCGCTCGGACAGTGGAGTCATGGTGGCCCCCACCCCGGACGACAGCGCGGCCGCGGTGGGGCGCGCGGCGGGCCGTGAGGG
>NZ_JBHXMY010000961.1:0-1404 GCF_042720195.1 Nocardia sp. NPDC058497
TGCGCCGAATATGCCGGCGGTCCAGAGTAGGGCAGGCGCTCGGCGGTGATCAGCTGGACGCGATGTGGTGGTATCCAGTCGGTGAAGCCGATGCGGTAGGAGGTTGGTTGCCCGGAAGGGTCTCGGGCGTGAATGAGATCGCCTAGGGGGCGACCGTATTCGACGTGGATCGGCCCGGACCATCGTCGCTCGAATTCGGGAATGGCGATGAGGCGCCGCAGCAGCTTGCTCGTGAGTGGGGATTCGCGGAACCGTCCCGCGGCGGCGCGCAGGCATGCCACGGTGTGCCCGCGTTCGTGGTCGATATCGAGCAGTATCTGTTCGGCGGTTTGGCTGAATATCCAGAGCGTCAGGGATCTCAGTTCGTCGATGCTGGTGAAGGTTTCGCGGAATGCCGTATTTGCGAACAGTACGTTCCATAGAGGATCGACGTAGGCGCCGAGAACGCCGCGCTGGTTCAGATGGTCGAGCTGGTTGCGCAGCGTCGGATCGGCCGCGATGCGAGTGCGCGCAACGCTGTCCGCTTCGAGCTGGTCCGGCGGGGAGCTCAGTTCACGCAGGTGGCGAGTGAGGTCCTCGTCGGCGTCGTAGGCGGTGACGAGATGGTCGACCATGTTCTCGGTCGGCTTGGTTCCACCTTCGAGTCGAGCCAGGTGGGATCGGCTGATTGCGGTGACGTCGTCACGGGTGAGCCCGAGATCGTCGCGAATCCGCCGCGCGGTATCAGCAAAGTTCGGCACGATTGCCGGTTTGTTGCCGGTAGATTTTCTCCGGTTTCCGGTTGACCTGGGACGGCTGATGGGTCGCTTTGTCATGTCTCCCCCGAGAGATTGTGTCTAGCATCACAAAGAGTGGGTGTTTGATGCGAAGAAGGCCCCCCTACTTCGGCATTGTTCCTACCAGAGCCCCACCGGGGCGGCAACCTAGATCACTTGGCGCAGTGCACAACTCGGCCGCGACGAGGTCTATTCCAGCATGGTTCCGTGACTTGCGTCACGTAATTTGCCAGCGTTCGAAGATTTCTCAATGACTCAGGAAATGGGTCATTGTGTGCGTCGCTGCTGGCTGTGTCGCATTTTCGAATGACTCATCATTCGGGGTCTCATTTTTGGAGTCATTGCAACCCTGGCGGAATTACGGATTCCGGGGATTTGATGAAGGCGGAAACAGTTCCGTCGAGAAAGGTAAATCCGTGGATCCCTTCGTTGTCATCAGCTACCTCAACGCCGGCTTGGCGCTCGTGTCCAACGTGCTGTCCCTGGCAGGGCAGGCCGCATACCTGGCGCTGACCCTGCTCTGACCGGCCTCGGCGCCGATGGTTGGCCGTCGGCTCGGGTGTGGCACCCCAGTCGACGGCCCCGTACCCCCACCCACGTGCGCCCCAAAAACCCCCCAGTCGGGGCA
>NZ_JBHXMY010000962.1:0-1404 GCF_042720195.1 Nocardia sp. NPDC058497
GGCGGGTGGGGCTCGAACCCACGACCAGCGGATTATGAGATCAAACACTTTCAGCGCTGTGCTGACCTGCAAGTATGCAGCTCTCCAGCGAGCAAAAGCCCATAATCTATTGGTCTACAACCGAGCTGCAGGCTGAGGTACCGAACGACGCATCACGGTCTTAGGGGAGCCAACCTCCACGGTGAGCGGCTAAACCTCATGCTTAGTACGCATATACGTCTCCTGCACCGAGGATGTCGAGCTCGACGCGACTGGGCAGGAAATCGAAACACCGCTGCAGCAGGCCATCGAGTCCACGTCGCTTTGCCTCACCGATCTCATCTTCGAACAGTGCTGCCAGGTGACGCACATCCTCCGCTGCGTACTCCAACTGCGCGGCCGTCAGTTGCTCTGCGAACCAATCCGAGCGCTGCTGCTCTTTGCTGATCTGAATCCCTAAGCGACGATTCAGGACCTGCATCAGACTGTGGTCTCCACTGTCAAGGCCCGGCTCCAGAATCTTCGAGGCGATCTTCGTGCACGCTACCGATCTCGGCGAGACCAGCCACTGAAAGCCCATGAACCTCAGATCGAACGGCGCATGATGGAAGACCTTGACCACGGTCGGGTCCTCCAGGAGCCTAGCGAGGCGAGTCGGCCGACCCAGGTTGTCACCGAAGCGGACCACCGCAACCTCGCCCTGTGCGGCGACTTGGCAAGTTGCAATGCGGTCCTTCTTCCAGTCGAGACCCGAGGTCTCGATGTCCCAAGCAACCTGTCGCGCAGTCCGACAAAGGCTCAGGAAGCGCTCGTCCAAGTCGAGGTCGAAGAGGGATGTGCTGGAAACACGCTTCATCTCCGTCAAGTGAACCTCCTACGGTGCCAGCACGCTCTGTGCCCTGATGGCTTCGATGTCGTTGTAGACAAACGAGAACAGCGATCCGCCGTCTACCACAAAGGTTGGCACAGAGGTCTGACGTTCTCGGGTGTGCGAGTAGAGGGTGACGACTGCGCGCTGAGTTCCGAACCGATAGCAGCTGTAAACAAGGTCGCCCTTCCGCAGCCACACCTCGACTTGCGTGCCACCCGGTCTGCTCATCGATTTGAAGTCAGCGACCGCCTCGGACACCTTGCTGCGGAGGTCGCCGGGTTCCATGCTGAACCTCAGAGCAAGGTTGCTGATCGTCGCGTCGTCGTTGGGATCAGGGAGGAAGACCCGGATCCGCGCCGAGGGGTTGGCGGCGACCTGCATAATCCGGGCTCGATGGGTATTTCGCCAGGTGCTGGCATAGGCCACGACGATGTCGAGCTTCTGGACATCAGAGAAGAGATCCGACCACATATCGTCGCGCAGATACTGATCGGTGACTCGCTTGATCCCCGAGTTCTGCAGGTCAGTGCTCAGGTTGGCGATCTCCATGATCT
>NZ_JBHXMY010000963.1:0-1403 GCF_042720195.1 Nocardia sp. NPDC058497
GGAGTTATGTCGGGGAAATCGGTTGCAAGGAGGTGGGAAACCCCAGCTTCGACCCGGGGCAGGTCCACTTCGGCAACCTCTCGCACAATTTCCCAGTCCAGGCTGAAGTAGGCGTGCACTGCATGGTTACGGAACCCACGAATCTGCCGCCATGGTAGGTCTGGCAGCTTGTCCCTGGTCGCGTCGGTGATGTGCGATGCCGCTTCGCCGATGACGAGCAGCTGCCGCAGCACCGCGTTCTGCAGGATCTCGTCGTCCATCCAGGTGTCGCAGCGCTCTGCGAGCCATCGACGCACAGCGCGTGAAGCGATGACGATATCTGCGAGATAGAGGGAGTTGGCGCGTTACTCAGGCGGCGGCATAGATGACCTCGGCGTCGGCGAGCACTTCGTCGCGGATCAATCGGTTGAGACCGTTCTTCGGCACCAGATCGACGTGGGTGCCCAGAAGTTTCTCGAGATCCTCTTCGAGGCCGAAGAATGCCAGGCCGCGCACGGCATTTGGCCCCCGCACATAAAGGAGGTCGACGTCGCTGTCTTGCCGTTCGTCACCGCGGGCAACCGAGCCGAAGACAGCAAGCTCTGTGACCCCGTACGCGGCACAGAGCTGAGTAATCGCGGGGAGGAGCTGGATCAGATCGTCTCGCCTCACTCACCCATCATGACAGCTCAGCGCGATGAGAGACAGTTCCCTCGAGGACTGGGGAACCGATCGGAGGTGGGGTGCGTCTAAGTTTGGTAGTGGCGGGTGGCTGCCGTGTCGACCAGGTAGGAGTGCTGTGCGAAGCGTTGTGGTGATGCGGGCTGTGGTCTGCGGTGTGGTTTCGGTGGCGGCGCTGGTCGGGTGCGGGGAGTCGACTGAGGGGGTGGGGAGTCCTACGGCATCCAAGGCGGCCGGTGACATCTTCAATCCGTGTCGGGGGGCGTTGTCGGATGAAGCGTTGCGGAGCGCGGGGCTCGATCCGGCAACGAAGAGTGTCCTTACCGACCCTCCGACCGGCGAGTCCTCCTGGCGGGTATGCAGCTGGAAACCGCTCGACAACCGATACGGATCCGGTCGTCGGATGGTCGGAGTGTTCTCGACTGACCACACCCTGAGCGACGCGCGCAAGAAAGAAGGCGCGACCGTGCTCCGCGAGACGACCGTCAACGGCCGCCCAGGCCTGGTTTCGCAGGAAAACAGCGATCCGGATTCCTGCTACGTGTCGTTCGAGGCCCAGCAGGGCATGTTCGAGATCCGCACGTCATGGCTTAGTACAGAAGGGCCGCGCATCGGCGACGCATGCGAGATGTCGGAGAAGTACGGCGCGGCGCTCGAACCGCATCTGCCGAAGTGACCTTGGGGGAACGGAAATGACTCAGGACCACGCCAGTTACTGGCGGAACATGAATACGCAGGCGATA
>NZ_JBHXMY010000964.1:0-1401 GCF_042720195.1 Nocardia sp. NPDC058497
GCCCCGCGGGCGCGCGCACCGGTGCTCACTACGACCTGCTGGGAAACATTGCCGTAGCGATCCGTGGACAAAAGCGCTTCCGCATAGCGCCGCCCGGTTTCGTCGAAGGGGCCGATGCGCTGTCCGCGAAATACGACCCTTGGGCACGTCTTTCGGCCCGGCCCTTGGCGGAGATAGCCGCGGCGTCGACGAATTCCGAAAAGAGTCTGTTCGAAATCGAGCTCCAGGCCGGTGACGCACTGTACGTGCCTGATCACTGGTGGCATGAAGTTTACAATCGCTCGGCCAGTATCCTGCTGAGCGGCTTCTTCGGTACCTACAAACACGTCGCGTTCTGTGCGATCCAGGTAGCGGCACGTCACATTCTGCACCTTGCGCACCTCGACCGTGTCACCGCGTGCACCTGCCACGAAACCCCCGTCTGACCTTTGTCACCCGATCTGGTTCAGGCACCGGTGAGTCGCTGCCTTTCCGATAAGGAGTACTGATGAGAGAGTTCGCCCTCGATGATTTGAGTCGACTGTATCGGGCGTGTGAAGGAGCCGACCTGGAGCTCACCGAGAAAACACTCGACGAGCCCTTCGAGGAACTCGGGCTGGACTCGCTCGGCACGATCGAATTGGCCGAACGAATCCAGCGGGAATGGCACGTCCGCATACCGATGCTGCTGCCGAATGAAACCGTCGAGATTCTCCGGACGCCGCGACTCGCCCTCGAGTACGTCAACAAGCTCTTGGCTGCGCCGCACGGAATGCAATAGAAGCGGGAGGAGCTCACCGGTGACGCGAGCAGTCGACGACCTGATCACGACGTTCTACCGCGGTTTGAGCGGCGACGTCGGCTTACTCGATGGCGTGCTGGCCCCCGACTGGGTCGACGACTCGTCCGGGCCGGCGTCAGGCCGTGCGGGTATCGAAAGTCTCGTTGCCGCAATAGATCACGCCTTCTCCGACTTCACGATCGTCGTGCACATGATCGTCGACGGACGCGGGGAGGACGGCAACGGGATGGTCGCGGTCCGCGGGGAGATGCGCGGCGTACACGAGGGGGAGTGGCTCGGTGTTCCCGCCACCGGAAGAGCTGTCCGGATCCGGATCCACGAATTTCACCAGATCGCCGACGGACTCGTTGTTCGGTCCTGGGGCCTCGAGGATTGGTTCGGCTGGCTTCGCCAGGTTGGGGCCGTCGGCAGCGGTGGTCCCGGGATCCATGAAGGGAAACGTAGCGTCTCATGACAGAGCTCTCCCGCGAGATACCGACTGCGCCGGGCGCCCGGCCCGTGGTCGGCCATCTCCTGCCGTTCTTGAAGCAGCCCTTCACCTTTCTGGCTCAGCTACCCGAACACGGTGATCTCGTGAAGATCCGCCTCGGCCCGAAGGCCGCTGTGGTGATCTGTGATCC
>NZ_JBHXMY010000965.1:0-1399 GCF_042720195.1 Nocardia sp. NPDC058497
CGGCGCGCGACTCTGCGGAGTGCGCGGCATCGTGTGATATGTGCGGGGGGTGTGGGGGCCCCGCGGCAACCGCACGACACCCGGTGGGCCTCCCACATGCAAGCACGCGAGATGGCCGACCACGGCGCCTGGCCCGGCTTCGAACCGACCTATTCCACAAGCAGTTACGAAAGGCACGAACCAATGACTGAGACTAGCGACCGCGGCGATCTGGCCGACGAGTTCACCACCGAGTCCGACACCGAGCAGCTGATGCGCGCCGATTTCACCCATTGGGCCGCGGTCGGGGACGGCCGTGACGTCGACGACTACGACCCGGCCGACAACCTCGACCGCGGCGAGTGGTCGGCGACCTGGCTCGACCACGGCGAAGATCGCTGGCTGGACGAGTGGCTGACCTTGTCGAACGCCTACCTGGACTATCGAGACGGCGTCGAGGCCGCCGACGCGAAGCGCGCCCAGCTGGGTGACACCCTCAGCCCAGTACAGGCTCGCAGTTGGGACCAGGCCCGTGACCTGACGGTCAACGGCATCAGCCGCGACGAGGCGGGCCTGATCACCTCCGACTACGTGACCCGGATGCCGTATGAGCGGGCCGAGGAGATCCGCGCCCAGCAGCGCACGCTCGCCGATGTGCGCCGCGTGCAGGCCGCGGCCGAGCGTTCCGGCGAGGAGTCCGCCCTAGGCGGCCTCGAGGTCGCGCCACTGCCCCCGGAGGACGCTGCCCTCAACCCCGACGCCGGTCAGCGCGACCCGATGCTCTTCTACACCTCCTACGAGGCGCAACACGGCAGCGATCGTGCCCGCAACAACCCGGAGCACCCGGTGCCGTCCTTCGGCGCCAGCGTCGCAGCCCGCACCAGCGCGCTGGCTGGCTACACCGGCAACGGCAATGCCGTGGCCGCGGCGATGGACCGCCAGGCCGAGCGGGCAGGAGCCGAGCGGTGAGCGCGGCCGCGGTCGAGCAGACGATGCCCGCAGTCGCCGGCGAGCACGACCAGGTGCCTGGTGCGGTCGCGCCGGTGATCCCGATCCGCGCGCACGAGACGGTCACCGAGCCCGCCCAGGAGCTGACGCTGGGCGAGCTGACGGCCCGCCTGCACGCGGCCGAGAACCGCATCGCCGATCTGGAAGTCCGTAACCAGGAGTTGGCCAGCGACCTGGACAACGCCCTGGACCAGCTGTCCGGGCACGCCCTGCACGTCGAGCAGGAACGCCTCGTGCATGCCCCGGCGTGGAGCCCGTGGGCCGCGTCGATGAACCAAGGAGGACACCAACGATGACCGCGTCTACTGCTGTACAGGCCACCTCGCGACCGTCTACCGGTCGGATGGACGCTGCCGAACTGACCGCGCTGGCGATGACGATCGTGATCGGTGCCGGTGCGTTCGTGTGGCTG
>NZ_JBHXMY010000966.1:0-1390 GCF_042720195.1 Nocardia sp. NPDC058497
ACCCAGTATTGGGAGTACATCACCGGATTCCTGCACGGTGATTTCGGTCGGACCCAGGACAACCAGGCGATCAGCGAGGTGGTGATCACCTACGGCGCGGCCACGTTCGAGCTGGTGTTCTGGGGACTGCTCGTCGCCTTCGCCGTCGGCGTGCCGCTGGGCAGATATGCCGCGACACACCGAGATTCGACCTCGGACGCGGTGCTGCGGTTCTCGGCGGTGCTGGCCTACGCGGCGCCGGTGTTCTTCGTCGGCATGCTGTTCAAGCTGATCTTCTCGGTGTGGCTGGGCTGGTTCCCGGTCGGTGGGCGGGCCAGTACCGATGTCGAGCTCGCGCTGCAACATGTCTCGCCGAAGACGAACATCCTGATCGTCGACGCGTTCCTCTACGGCGAACCGTCCTCTGTGCTCGACGTGCTCGAACACGCGGTGCTGCCCGCCCTCGCCCTCGGGCTGCTCACCGGCGGCATCTTCCTGCGGCTGGTGCGGGTGAACCTGATCCAGACGCTGCGCAGTGACTTCGTCGAGGCGGCGCGGGCGCGTGGGTTGTCCGCGCGCGTGGTCACCGGGCGGCACGCGGTGCGCAACGCGCTGATCCCGATCATCACGGTGATGGGCATGTGCATCGCGATGATGCTCGGCGGCGCGGTGCTCACCGAGACCACCTTCGAGTGGAAGGGCCTCGGCTATCAGCTCGCGGAATATCTGCGGGCACGCGATTTCATTGCGGTGCAGGGCATTGTCGCGTTCATCGCGCTGGTGGTCGCGGTGATGAGCTTCGTCGTCGACGCGATCGTCGCGCTGATCGACCCGAGGGTGAGGTTCTGATGAGCACGGTCAAACGGCGGCGCCTGCCGGGTACGGACCTGCTGACGAAGACCGCTGGGCTGCAACGGGTCACGCTCATCACAGGGCTGGTCCTGGTGGCCGTGTTCGTGCTGGTCGCGGTGTTCGCGCCGCTGCTCGCGCCCTACGGTCTGGCCCAGAACTCCTCCGACGGTGTGGCTTTCGTGTCACAGCAGCCGCCGTCGGCCGAGCACTGGTTCGGTACCTCGGTGCGCAGCGAGGATGTGTTCTCCCGGGTGCTGTTCGGCGCGCGGACCGCGCTGCTGGTGATCGTGATCGCGGTGGTGCTCTCGCTGCTGGTCGGCGTGCCGCTCGGGCTGCTGTCCGGGTACGTCGGGCGGTGGGTCGACCGGGTGCTGGTGCTGGTCATGGATGCCATCTACGCGTTTCCGTCGCTGCTGCTGGCCATCGTCGTGTCGATCGTCGTCGCGGGCGGGACGTCGAGCAGCCTCGGCGGGATGCTGTCGGCGGCCATCGCGATCACGGTGGTGTATGTGCCGCAATACTTCCGGGTCGTGCGCAATGCGACGGTGGCGGTGAAGAC
>NZ_JBHXMY010000967.1:0-1386 GCF_042720195.1 Nocardia sp. NPDC058497
GCGCTGGGCCGTCCCGGGGTCAGTGCTGGGTTACTCGGTGATGGCGGACAGCGTTTCGATCAACGTCACGACTACATCGAGGAGGTCACCGAGAAAAGCAGAAAACATGAAACTCTCCTTTCAATCGGATGATCGACCCGCAGGCGTGCATGAAATCAACACGTAATGTCGACTTCTTCGAAGCGGTAGAGACTGGCGAAACTCTGCAATTCAGATTGCGGGGAGATCGCTGGAATTTCTGGGGTCACACCGGGATGGTGTGGAATCGCGTTCACACCGTAGCAAACGTGGATTCACGCATTCAAGGATAGTGAGATTTGCTAACGGAATCTCGAAACTCTACCGAATAACCTGGTCGGGCCGGGTATTTGCGATGGGTGCCGACTGGGTCGCGGCCACGGAATGCCGTCGTGACCGGCTTTCCTCTTCGGCGCGGTGAGTACACGGGTGTTATCGGAACGTATTGTTGGATGACTGTTCGGGTGCCCGCGTGGACCCACGCAGGGGATTTGCCGTCGGAAATGTTATCGACGGCAGGGTCACCCACATGCGGACCCGGGTGCCGTTCTCGTCGTGGCTGAATTCCAGATCCTCGGTCAGCACCCGCATCATCTCCACCCCGCGGCCGCGATAACCGGGATCGGTCGGGGTGGGAATCCAGCGGCCCGAGTCGGTGACCTCGATGACCACGCGGTCGCCTTCGCAGGTCGCGGTGAGGGTGACGCGGCCGGGCTCGGTATCGCGGTAGGCGTGTTCGACACTGTTGCTGCACGCCTCGTTGGCGGCGGCGACCAGGTCGGCGGCCAGGTCGTGCGGGACGGCGGCGGTCGCGAACCAGCGGTAGAGGTTGCGCCGCAGGCCGGTCAGTTCCGATGCGGCAGCGGGGATGTCGAGGCGCAGCGGCGCGGGCGGCTGCCGGTAGACGACCATCGCGACGTCGTCGTCGTAGCCCGCGGGCGGACACAGCCGGGACAGGACGGCATCGGCGACGTCGCGGGGGAGTGCGCCGCCGGTCTCGCTGAGCACGCCGGCGATCTTGACGAAGCCTTCTTCGATGTCGTACCCACGTTGCTCGACGAGTCCGTCGGTGAACAGCACCAGCGTCGCGCCCGGCGGCAGCGCCGTGGTGGCCTCCGGCCTGCGCGGGGTGTCGAACGTGGCCAGCGGCACGGCACGGCCGCCTTCGAGGACCCGGCCCGGTCCGCCGGGCGGCGCGAGGACCGGGGGCATATGGCCGGCATTGGAGTAGCGGACCATGCCGCGTTCCGGATCGAGCACGGCCGCGCAGACTGTGGTGCACATGGCGCCGGGGATCCGGGCGGCCACGGCGTCGAGCTCGGCCAGCAGCTGTGCGGGCCCGGCGCCGCGCAGCAGCAGGGCCCGTGC
>NZ_JBHXMY010000968.1:0-1383 GCF_042720195.1 Nocardia sp. NPDC058497
TCCACAGCTTATACTAAAATTTTTTATTCGCGGCTTTTAAACAAAAACCCACCCCATAAAACTGTATTCGACTCGGTTTCCGGGCCCACCCCGGGCCCCGGGGGGGGGGGTGCCCGCGTTTGCGGGTCACCCCAACGACTCCTGCAGAGAGGGAGGCTATGCGGGTTCGTGCCCGTCGCGGCGATCTTCGCACGCCGACTGGCAGTAGCTCAAAAATAGCTGACATCTCATCATCCCCCTGGCTCCCCGGATTGTGTGGCGTACGACACGTTCCGGGCGCCCTGGGATGAATGTTCAACCTGGGCGCCCGGTTTCGGTGAGGTCCAGTCTACAGGCGTTCGATGATCGTTCCGGTCGCGAGCGCGCCGCCTGCGCACATCAGCACCATGGCCGTGCCCTTGCCCGTTCGTTCGAGCTCGTGCAAAGCGGTGGTGATGAGCCGGGAACCGGTGGAGCCGACCGGATGCCCGATTGCGATCGCACCGCCGTTGACATTTACCCGGTCCATGTCCGGCTGATGTACAGAAGCCCACGAAAGTGCGACGGACGCGAATGCTTCATTGATCTCGAAAAGGTCGATATCCGAAATCTTCATTCCGGAGCGCTCGAGCAGCCGGGTGCACGCCTGCACCGGACCGTCGAGGTGGAACTCCGGCTCCGCGCCGACGAGCACCTGGGTGTGGATGCGCGCCCGCGGCCGCAAACCCTTGTTGCGCGCGACGGTTTCGTCCATCAGCAGGACCGCGGCGGCGCCGTCGGAGATCTGCGACGAGGTGCCCGCGGTGTGGATGCCGTCGGCGACGACGGGCTTCAGCGCCGCGAGACCCTCGAGCGTGGTGGCGCGCAGACCTTGGTCGCGAGTCACCTCCAGCTTCTCGCCGGTGGCATTGCCCTCGCTGTCGAGCACCGGCGCCGACACCGGGAGCACCTCGCGATCGAAGCGTCCTTCGGCCCAGGCCTGGGCAGCCAATTGCTGTGAGCGAAGGCCGAATTCGTCGATGTCGGAACGGGTGATGCCGCGCCTGCGGGCAATTCGCTCTGCCGCGCCGAACTGATCGGGCAGATCGATCGACCACGACGCGGGCCGCCGCGGACCCGCCTCGGTGCCGACGTTCGCGCCGAGCGGCACGCGGCTCATGGCCTCGACGCCGCACGCGATGCCGGTGTCGATCGCGCCGGTGGCGATGAGACCGGCGACGAGGTGGTTGGCCTGCTGCGCCGAGCCGCACTGGGCGTCGATGGTGGTGGCGCCGGTCTGCCAGGGCAGGCCCGCGTGCAGCCAGGCGACCCGGGTGACGTTGTTGGACTGCTCGCCCGCCTGGGTGACGCAGCCGCCGATCACCCTGTCTCTTATACAAAACTGACTCTGCCGACGCAAATAGA
>NZ_JBHXMY010000969.1:0-1373 GCF_042720195.1 Nocardia sp. NPDC058497
CAGAGTAGGCCTCGCGCAGGATGAGCATCGCCGAGCGGGTGCCGATCAGGTCCATGGCTCTGGCAATGGAACAGCCCGCGGTGTCCCACCTGCTCAGATCGGCCAAGGGTCCTTCCATCACGGCTGCCATGACCGACATCATACCCACCGCTGACTTGAGTAGATGATAGTTAGCACCTACGCTGACTATTGTTGGATAGAGCCAGAGTCGGCTCACCGTCGAAAGAGGACTCCCATGCGAGACGCGGTCATCGTCGAAGCGGTACGCACCCCCATCGGCCGGGGCAAACCGAACGGCGCACTCCACGACGTCCATCCCGTCGACCTGCTCGCGCACAGCCTGCGCGCGGTGATCGAGCGCAGCGGCATCGACCCGGCGCTGGTCGACGATGTGATCGGCGGCATCGTCACCCAGGTCGGCGAGCAGGGTTCGAACATGACCCGGCGGGCCGCGCTGGCGGCCGGGTATCCCGAATCGGTGCCCGCCACCACTGTCGACCGGCAGTGCGGGAGTAGTCAGCAGGCCATCCACTTCGCCGCGCAGGGCGTGATCGCGGGTGCGTACGACATCGTCGTGGCGGCGGGTGTGGAGTCGATGGGGCGAGTTCCCATGGGGGCCAATCTGATCGGCGCCACCGATCTGTCCGGCGTCGCCTTCACCGAGCGCTACCCGGATGAGCTTGTGCCCCAAGGCATCAGCGCCGAACTCATCGCCGCCAAGTGGGGACTGACCCGCACTCAGCTCGACGAGTTCGCGCTCGGCAGTCATGAAAAGGCCGCGCGCGCAACCAAAGACGGGCTCTTCGCGGCCGAGCTCGCGCCGCTTAACGGTCTGACCACCGACGAGGGCATCCGGGTCGGTTCCACCCTGGAGACGCTCGGCAAGCTGAAGCCCGCCTACTACGACCCCGCCATGGCGGCCCGTTTCCCGCAGATCGGCTGGGAGATCACGGCGGCCTCGGCCAGCCAGGTCAGCGACGGCAGCGCCGCGGTGCTCATCATGTCCGGCGAACGCGCCGCCGAACTGGGCCTGCGCCCGCTGGCCCGGCTGCACAGCTTCGCCGTCGCGGGCGACGATCCGCTGCTCATGCTCACCGCGGTCATCCCCGCCACCGAGAAGGTCCTGCGCCGGGCAGGCCTGCGACTCGACGACATCGACCTGATCGAGATCAACGAGGCCTTCTCCCCCGTCGTCCTGGCCTGGGCGCAGGAAACCGGCGCCGATCTGAGCAAGGTCAACGTCAACGGCGGCGCCATCGCCCTCGGCCACCCCCTCGGGGGGCGGCGGGCCCCCCCCCCCCCCCCCCCCCCCCCCCCCCCCCACCCCCCCCCCCCCCCCCCCCCCCCCACAACAACACAAGCAACACACGCGC
>NZ_JBHXMY010000970.1:0-1366 GCF_042720195.1 Nocardia sp. NPDC058497
TTTTTTTTTCGCACCTGGTGGGGGGGTGGGGGGGCGTTTTGGGGGGTGGTCGAGGAAGGGGCGGGGCTGGTGGGTGGGGCCGGCGGGGGTGGGGGGGGGGCGCACGGCGTGGCGGACGGCGTCGGGGAGTTCGGTGGCGCGCTCGCGCACCTGGGCCAGCAGCACGGGGTCGTGCAGGGTCTCGGTGTGGGGTGCGTCACCTAATCGGTGGCGGATGTCGGTCGCGAGCGCGCGGACGGCCGTGGCGGCGTCGGGAGGCAGCTCGCGATGTTCGATGTCGTGCAGGTGAAGTGTCATACGTTCGGACAGAACGCTTTTCACCGGCCTTCCCTTCTTCGCATCGGTCGAACACGGGTGATCGGAGACTCGATGAGCGAAGGTAGTGCTTGTATTCTAATTAGGCAAGACTTACCTAAGGTGACAGCTGAGAAATAGCTAATCTGTATAGCGAAGTGTTTTACCCGAAGTGTCCGAACAGGCAACATCCGGGGGTATCCAACCCGGCTGCGGTTCGGCGACGGTCGCGAGGATCCCCACCACTCGGCACGCATTTCAGGTTAGCCTTCCCTAGTTTGCGACGCCAGGAAAAGTGGTGCGGCGCACGCGGTTCGAGGGAGGCAACACGATGGGTTTCACACGCAGGCAGCTCCTGCAATCCGGGCTCGGCGCCACCGCGCTACTGCTGGCGGCCTCGTGCACGAGTGACGAGGGGGCCGACGGGCCCGCGAAGAAGGGCGGTACGCTGCGCGTCGGCGCGCTCGGCACCGCCGCCCGGATCGAGCGCGATCCGCACGCCAACCTCAGCAACGACAGCGACTTCCTGATCGCCTCGCTCCTCTACGACGCGCTCACCGTCCCCGGCGCCGACCCGACTGTCGCGCCGCGGCTGGCCTCGCACTGGGAGCCCTCCGCCGACAACCGCCGCTGGACGTTCACCATCGCCGACGGCGCGGAGTTCCACAACGGCGCACCGGTCACCGCCGACGACGTGGTGTGGTCGATGCGCCGCCTGCGCTCGGTCGGCGGCGCCTCGAAGATGCCGGTGGCCGAGAACGATATCGCCGCCGACGGCTCGCACCGCGTCGTGTTCACCCTGCCCGCGCCCAATACCCAACTGCCACTGCTGCTTCGGCTCATGACCTTCACCGTGCCGCAGGGCACCACCCACTTCCCCGCCGGGATCGGCACCGGTCCCTTCCGGCTCGAGTCCTACCACGGCGGCAATACCAGGCTGGTCCGCAACGAGCGGTGGCACGGCACCCCGCCGCGGGTCGACGCGATCGAGGTGTCCATTTTGGACAGCGTCACCCCGCTGGGCAAATGGGTGCTGGGCGGGCATATCGACCACGCCTGCAAATTAGGCGCC
>NZ_JBHXMY010000971.1:0-1364 GCF_042720195.1 Nocardia sp. NPDC058497
CGCCGCCAACACCCCGGCCCGGTTCGTGGAAGACAACATTTCGTTGTTCCGTGTTAGCGGGGCGCGGGTCTATCACGCGGGGCGCCCGTCGTCGTTTCGACATATTCGCCGCAACCCGATGAACGGGCGGCGAAGATCATGCATTCGACCAGGCCGGACTCCCGGACCCTGTCGTATCGTGGGTCGGGTGACCAGCAGTGCGCGCATCGATCAGGATCCGTCGGCTTCACCGGGTCCGGCCACGGTCGCCCAGGTGATCCGTAGCCGCAGGGAGGCCGGGAACCGCGGCGACGGGAATCGCCTGGCGCTGGTGATCGAGGGTGGCGGCAGCCGCGGTGTGTACTCCAGCGGCATGGTGCAGGCACTCGAGGAGCTCGGCCTGGCCGGGGTGTTCGACGCCGTCTACGGCACGTCGGCGGGGGCGATCAACGGCGCGTGGCTGCTGTGCGGGCGGGCGGCGACGGGCATGCGGTCCTGGACCGATGCGACGATCATGCGCCGGGTGGTCGATCCGGTGCGGATCCTGCGCGGGCGCCCGGTCTTCGATCTGCGCTATCTGGTGCACCACGTCTACGACGGCATCGAGCCGATGGACTTCCCTGCCATCCTGGCCAACCCCACCACCTTCCACCCGATCGCGACCGACGTCCGCACCGGCCGGTCGGTGGACCTCGGCCCGCACATCGTGGACAAAACCACCCTGATGACCGCGCTGCGCGCCTCCGCGGGCCTGCCCCTGCTCGCCGGTCCCCCGGTCGATCTCGGCGGCCGCAGCTACTTCGACGGCGGCCTGTCCGAGACCGTCCCGATCCGCTCCGCCGTCGCGGCGGGCACCACCCACGCCCTGGTCCTGCGCACCCGCCGCACCGACGAAGTCCGCCCACCCGCACCCCTGCTGCACCGCCTCGTCGGCGGCGGCTACATGCGTGCCATCGCGCCCGGCGCCTTCCGCGCCTGGTCCCAGCGCCCCGGCCAGCAGGCCGTCGAGGACAGCTTCCTCGCCGACTTGGGCGACCGCGTCCTCCAGGTCCACCCACCCGCCGACGCCCCCGCCATCGACAGCGCCGCCCGCGACACCGACCTGCTCACCCGCGCCCTCGACATCGGCCGCACCGCCGTCCACTCGCTGCTGGGCGCCACCCCCCGCCTCGCCTGACCCGGCGAACGCGAGCAGTCCCGCCCTCCGGACCCGGCGAACGCGAGCAGTCCCATCCGGGCCCGGCGAACGCGAGCAGTCCCGCCCTCCGGACCCGGCGAACGCTGGCAGTCCCGCCATCCGGACCCGCACGCCCCGACCTCGAGGAGGGGCTGCCGCGTCAGTGGCGGTTCGCGGCCGTCCCGTCGGTCAGGTGCCGGTGCGGAGG
>NZ_JBHXMY010000972.1:0-1363 GCF_042720195.1 Nocardia sp. NPDC058497
GGCGGGTTCTCTGACCAGCCTTCTGCCGGCGGGGACTGGGAGGGTGTACAGCCATACCGCCGCCGATCTGCGGGTGCGCGACATCGACACAGCGGTGACGACATTGGCCTCAGCCGGTATCGGCTACCGTCCGCGCGACCGCGACGAGGTCGAGCAAACGCTGGCACCGCTGCAACTGCTCGAGCCCGGGTTGGTGACCGCCGATCTGTGGCGACCCGACCTCGTCGCTGTCGGGCTCGAGGACGGTCCCAGGGTGTGGTCTACGCCGGTTGTGTGCTGCTATGCCGCGGTGGGGCAGCTACGCTGCCGATGAACTGGATACGATCGACCCGCGCGGGCTGGTCAACGAGGTAAGTGGCGAACTGTTTGCGCAGGAACAGGTTCTGCCGTCCCACGTGCACTCCGCGCCAAAGCGATCCGGATGGTGGCCTTTGTCCGGCGCTGGCCAGCATCGGCTTGCGGCTCGCGAGATCCGTCTCGGCCAGCCAATCCCTACGCGCCTGGGATCTCCGGCGGCCTGCCGGTGCGCCCGAGACGATGGCCTCTTCGCCTAGGACATGTCTCACAGTTCGGGTTCCGCGGTCATGGCCCGGTAGATCGACGCGTCGGGCATCATGTCAGCCGTGGCGGCGACTGTCGGTGACCGATACAGGGTTCTGACGGACAACCAGTGGGAACTGCTCAAGCATGGCAGCATCCGGGGCTGACAGAAAGCAGCTAACTGTGATCAGCATGCTGTGCGCGAGGGGCGACGGCTGAAAGTTCGCTGGATACTAGTCATTTGCCCGACCAACTCGATTGGTTGGCCGTACGGTTGGTCGTAATCATCGTTCTCGACGAAGGGATCGCGGCGATGCCGACATCGGCGGCACCACAGTTGGTCAAAGGACAAAACGCTGTCCTCAGCGCGGGCGAAGTTGTTGTCACCATCGATGTCGGTGCCGCCGTCGACTTGTCCTGCCTCTTGGTGACCGAGCACGGCAAGGTGCGCTCCGACGCGGACTTCGTGTTCTTTAACCAACCCAGCGGCCCCGGCGTCGTCTTGCGTCCCGCCGCTACAGGACAACCTCATGCACTCGTTGTTTCACTGGCGGCGGTTCCTCTTGATATCGCCCAGATACGGGTTGTAATCACGCTCGACGACGCTCATGCAGACTTCAGTAGAATCCCTGCCCCTGTCGCCACGGTGTACAGCCGACTGGGTGAGCTCCTGTTGAACTACCGGATCGACGGCCTGCGGAACGAGTCGGTCGTCATCGCGATCGAGCTGTATCGGCGCGGCGCTGGCTGGAAGGTCCGCGCAGTAGGACAAGGCTACGCAGGCGGTTTCGCTGAGTTGGTCACGGACCATGGAGTCATTGTC
>NZ_JBHXMY010000973.1:0-1362 GCF_042720195.1 Nocardia sp. NPDC058497
CTGTGTGGGGCCGGGGGGGCCCCCCGTTCACGGCCCCCCGCGGGTGGGGGTTTTGCGCTCTGGGCGGCACCCCCCCCCACCCCCCCCCCGGGGGGGGCCCCGGCCGGGCCTACCCGAACGCCCAGCGACCAGTCCTGCACGGTCCCGACGACGACGAAGATCAGGTACCCGAGCACCACCGCGGCGATCGCCGCGAGTCGGCCCGGACTCGCCGAGCGCAGACCGCCGGGCCGCGAGGAGCGACCCGTATCGGTTCCCCCGTCGGCGGTGTGGGACGATTTAGCCGGTGGCACGGACTGATGCGGTGATGACACCCCCCTATCCTCGCATCCTGGTACACGGACCCACGCAACCACTCGAGTCCCACATAATGGGATGCAGAGAGTAGCCTGTTTGACTCTTCGACTCACGCGCGCCTAACGTCGTGCTCGTGATCCGAAACGAGTTGCTCGTACTCGGCCGGCGCGTCCAGCGTTGAGCCTGACTACCTGAGTCGAAAACGTCAGCTCGCGTTGCGACGCGCCACCCTCGAACAGCTATACGCTGGTCGGGGGCTTTTTTGTGTTCGGGAGAATTCCGCGCCAGTCCGGAGTCAGAACGACAAAGTTAGGAACGAAGACGGTGAGTGCACCTACCGCACGACCCGGGCCATCGGCCCGCAGGTCAGCGCCTTCGGCGAGCCAGCCTGCCGCTGGTAGCCCGGCGACCAACCCCACCCGCCGCCAGGTCGCGCCCGAGCGCGTCACCGGCGCGCAGTCGGTGGTCCGGTCCCTCGAAGAGCTCGACGTCGACACCGTATTCGGCATTCCCGGCGGCGCGGTCCTTCCTGTCTACGACCCGCTGTTCGACTCCAAGAAGGTCCGCCACGTCCTGGTGCGCCACGAGCAGGGCGCCGGTCACGCGGCGACCGGTTACGCGCAGGCCTCCGGAAAGGTCGGTGTGTGTATGGCCACATCCGGCCCCGGCGCCACCAACCTGGTGACCCCGCTGGCCGACGCCCAGATGGACTCGGTCCCGATCGTGGCGATCACCGGTCAGGTGCCGTCGAGCCTGGTCGGCACCGACGCGTTCCAGGAAGCCGACATCTCCGGCATCACCATGCCGATCACCAAGCACAACTTCCTGGTCAAGGACCCGATCGACATCCCGCGCATCCTGGCCGAGGCGTTCTACCTCGCCGCCTCGGGCCGCCCGGGTGCCGTCCTGGTCGACATCACCAAGGACGCGCTGCAGGCCCAGACCACGTTCTCGTGGCCGCCGGAGATGCGTCTGCCCGGCTACAGAACTGGCACCAAACGTCACCGGAAGAATGAGCGCGAGGCCGCAAGGAGGATCATGGAGTCGAAGGCGCCGGTGGTCTTC
>NZ_JBHXMY010000974.1:0-1361 GCF_042720195.1 Nocardia sp. NPDC058497
CGGTCGACGCCGAGAAAACCCGACTCGCCCACCACGCATACACCCGCGCAGACCAGTAAAAAGACATATACTACCTGGCCAACATGCGCAACCCCGACCCGAATCTGCGCAGCGATGCCCGATCCGGCGCATTCCAACGACTCCAACAAGCAGGTGTCCCCACCGACTCCTGGATCCTCGACGGCCTGCAGACCGCTCCCGGAACCCCGGTCAGCCGAGCAGGCAACCCCAACATTCGTTTCCCGGCCGACCAAGGCACTTTGGGCGAGGCCCTCACAGGGATCGGCGAATTCGTCTGGCACGCCACCGTCGACCCCGCCACAAATGTGGCCAGCTACCTCACTCACACCGTCACGGGCTCAATGACCGGACTCGCCGGAGCCGCCGCAGGCGGTCCCCTCACGCCCCAAGGCCAAGCCCTCGGACAAGCAGGCCACAACGAAATAACCAAGCGCCCTTCCGAACTACAAATCGGAGTCGACCTCGCCTCCTACGCACCGATCCCCGGCTTCCAAGCAATCCGAGCCGGCATCGCCGCCGCAGGACGCTCCGCCATCAACACGGCATCCAACGTATTCGAGTCCGGCGCCCGCAGCACAGCCGAGAACGCAGCCGAAGCAGCCACCAGAACCGCCAGCGCCCACCACACAACCGAAGCAGCCTCTGCCCCTAACCGAGCCGCTGGTGATACCACCCAAACGGCCGACCCAGCAACCGGAACCTCCGCACCCGCAAAACCGGACGAAACCCCGACCCCCGCAAACTCCCATACCCCGCCTCTCACACGCACCGGCGGCAACGACGCGCCGGTTTCCCAAGGGCCAACTGGGGTGCCGGACAAATCCAGTCCGGACCGCATCAAATCTGGTGACAGGCCAGCATCCGCCGACTTCACACCGGGAGCCGCGACCGGCAACGATCTCGACGCGGCACTGGTGCGGTTCAACCGGGAAATCGCTGACGCCGCTGAGGACTCCGCAGCCAAAGCGGACATCGGATACGTCCCCCGCAACGAAGCACGGGAACTCGTCGGCGCCTCGACCGGCACCGCACACACAGCGGTCGACAGCCAGCACACGATCAGTCGTTCCGGTGGGGGATCCGGGGCAAGCGAGTCCCGCGGCGCCGGCAGCAGTGGTGGCGGCAGCTTACCGCCACGCGACGGAGGCGGGACCGGCAGCGGATCATCACTGCCAGACGACCCTCGCGCGGTCATGGACCACCAGGTCTGGCGCGCCAACAACGAACCTGGCTACTTCGACCAGTACTACAAGAGCAACGGATACCGCAAAGATGTCAGCGTCAAGGACGACTCGGGCGCGAACCCGCCACAGCTGACTCGCGACCGCGCCACCCGCGCT
>NZ_JBHXMY010000975.1:0-1360 GCF_042720195.1 Nocardia sp. NPDC058497
TTTTTTTTACTTTCTACTCTATAATCTACAACCACACTTTTTTTGGGTTTTTCAACCTGGTGATTTTAAAAATTTTTTCTTTTTTATTAAAAAAACGACGACCCACGATTCATAGCGCCGCCATTTGAGGCGGCCTGCCCAGCCTCGGCGCTGATTCCGTTCTGCGTAATGTTGTCGGCATGCGTGAGCGAGGTTCCATGGGCGAATTCCCGATAATCCGGGTTCAGCCCAAGCGGATCGGACCATCGCATCGGATTTCGCGGGTACGAAAACGGATTTGGAGCAGGGTCAAGCCCAAGCGGATCAGAGGTAATGAACCGAGCTGCCACAGGGTCATACAACCTCCGGTAATTGTAGTGCAATCCCGATTCTTCATCGATAAATTGCCCATGAAATCCGATCGGGCTGCTTGCCCCCACCCAGCGGGTCCCACCCCAGAGATCAGCCGTGGCGACGCCCTGACGGTGAGCGTAGTTTGGTTCGACAAGCTCATGCGGTCTACCAGCCACGTCTGTCAGCACTGCCGAAACCGCTCGCCGATGAACTTCAGAGCCGACGCTTTCCTGAATTATTGGAGTAAATGTATCGGGGTGGTACTGCCATCTGGTTATCGACTCGGGGAGCTGTTGTTCAATTAGGCGATTGCCATCGAAAATTAGATAGCGTTCCTCGATGCATGTTCCCTGCCCAATGACCATCTTCTTCGTTGTTCGACGGCCGTGCGCATCATATGTGTATTGCCACCATTCGCCGCCGGGCGTGTAGATGTCGGTGAGTTGGTCGAAAGCGTTGTAGCGGTAGTGCCAGATGTCAGGTTTGCGGGAGATGCGGGTGGTGACTTTGCGGATGAGGCGGCCGGCGGGGTCGTAGTAGTAGTGGTTGCGGCCGTCGCGGGTGAGGAGGTTGTTGTGGTATTCGCGGCCTTCCATTCGCGCGGGTGCCGGTGGGGTGTCCGCGTTTTCACTCGGCGGCGGGAGGCTGGCGGTGATGTTGGAGAGGGCGTCGTATTCGTAGGCTTCGGTGATCGTGTGGTTGCGGGTGATGGCGTTGACGCGGCCGACGGGGTCGAGGCGGTAGGTGGCGTGTTCGGGGGGTGTGTCGGGTCGGGTGGTGGTGTGGGTGGTGAGGAATCCGTCGGGGCGGTAGGCGTATTCGTCGCGGCGGATCAGGTGCGGGTCGGGCCGCGCGGTGGTGTCGCCGAAGTCGCCGAGGTCGAGGGAGAAGGTTTGGGCGGGGAAGCCGGTGGCTTGTTGAGTGGCGAGTTCGCCGGTGGGGGTGTAGGTGCGGTCGATTTTGTCTTCGCCGATTCGCCAGCGGGTGTTGCGGCCGGTGCGGTGGCGGGTGAAATCGATGTGTTTGT
>NZ_JBHXMY010000976.1:0-1359 GCF_042720195.1 Nocardia sp. NPDC058497
ACCGTCGACTGTCACTTATAGGCCATTTAGCAGGTCGGGTGGGCCGACAATAGATTTCAATGACGTGCCCGGAGTTTCGGTTAAACGGTGGCACATCTAATATATCAACCTCTCACTGGAAGGACTCGTTGACGACGTGAAATATATCGGCATGAAATTCATCAACTTTCGCGACTATGATTTTGAGCCAGGTGGTCGCCATTGCTTTCAGTGGGTTGATGTGAGAACTTTCATGATCCCCGATTCGGCCGCCAACGACGACGCGGTAATCGATGAAGTCCTCCGTACAGTCGAATATCGCGACGATTATGTGGGCGGAGGCATTGATGTCGACGGCATAAGGCATGGCCCGTATTGGATATCTAGTTTGTCGCCGTCGTCATTCGATCTGATCGACCATAAGGATGCAGTAGATGTGCTGGATCGATGGCTGCAGAACTGCGGCCTTGTGCCTGCAGCGTTGAGAGCGGAACTCGGGTCATCAGTTAACGATGCTCTGGCTGGGGCGGATTCGATCTATCTCCTGAAAGATTTAGGAGATTCTGCGAAAAACGACTACGGGAATCTGCATATGGAGTTTCACGAGCTCATGGCTATCGACCGGAGCGCAAAGGTAGTGTCGTTAATCGTACTTACCGATGACTAGCGCCCTTAGAGGTCGACCTACCGTGAACATTGATACATCAAAGTTCAGCTGGCTTCTAAACAAGGGCACCGAATGGTCACCATGGAACGTTTCGGTCAATGAATTCATTCAGCGCATAGCGTGCGGATTTGACGGACAGCCCAGATATCCCGAGATGAGCGAGTCCGAGGTGCGCAACATAGAGACGATTCACGCGAATTTGACATAAACGGGTATCCGCCATTCGATATAACTGGCGACAGGCGGTGACATGAAATCAGCGCTCCGGCGTTCTCGTTGCGATAACCGACCGACCGGGGACCGTAAAAACATGTTCCCAATTCCATAGGAGAACACTGTATGGGAATTTCGGTTGTCGTCCAGAATCAAGTGCACGACAGAGTGCAGATATACCACGGACAAGTAGCGACGACGCTGTCAGAAATGGCGATGTACGCCCTGCCTGGAACAATGATAGGAGAGATTCACGCCTATGCAGATACCATGTTCAACTCCTATCAGCTAACCCTCTTTCTGGACGAGTTATCGAACACGACAACACGCAACGAGCGCGAAGATGAAGTCGTCAACGTGTTGCGGGAGGCGGCGGAGGATGCAATCAATCGCAACGGATACCTGTGGTTCAGTGGCGATTGACCTGTCCGACCTAGACAGCGGACGACCTGAGATGGTCAGTGCACAACGAACGCCGACAACGCGGTCGCCATCTTCAT
>NZ_JBHXMY010000977.1:0-1357 GCF_042720195.1 Nocardia sp. NPDC058497
TTTTCTGCCCCGGGTTGCCACGGTCCGGGGG
The DNA here is from genome assembly GCF_042720195.1 of Nocardia sp. NPDC058497. Lineage (NCBI taxonomy): Bacteria > Bacillati > Actinomycetota > Actinomycetes > Mycobacteriales > Nocardiaceae > Nocardia > Nocardia sp. NPDC058497. Next base: position 32 of record NZ_JBHXMY010000977.1, read on the forward strand.
GGGGGGCGGGGCGGGGGGGGGGTGGCCCACGGCCCCCCCCCCCGCGCCGAAACACAATCGACTCGCCGTCCGCACCGAGGATCATCCGCTCGAGTACCTGCACTTCCACGGCACCATCCCGAAAGGCGAGTACGGCGGGGGTGAGATGACGATCTGGGACTCGGGCACCTACGTCACCGAGAAATGGCGCGACGACGAGGTGATCGTGGAACTCGACGGCGAGCGCCTGCACGGCCGCTACGCGTTCATCCAGACCAACGGCGACCAGTGGCTGATGCACTACATGCGCGACCAGGTCCGGCGAGAACCGGTGGTGGACACCGGCTCCCACGACCTCCCGCGTGGTCTCTCGCCGATGCTCGCCACCGCCGGTGCGGTGGAATCACTGGCCGCGGGGGAGTGGGCCTTCGAAACCAAGTGGGACGGCTTCCGGGTGATCGTCGAGATCGACGACGGCACCGTCACCGTCCGCAGCCGGGCGGGCAACACCGTGACCGCCCGGTACCCGCGGCTGGCCGCGCTCGGCACCGAACTGGCCGGGCACCGGGTGGTGCTCGACGGCGAGGCGGTGGTGCTCGACGCGAACGGCCTCTCGGATATCTCGGCGCTGCAAGCGGATTCGGCGCGCGCGGTGTTCGTGGCCTTCGACGTGCTCTATCTCGACGGCACCTCCCTGCTGCGCAAGAAGTACAGCGACCGGCGCGCGGTACTCGAGGCGCTCGGCAGGCTGGCGCCGTCGATGAATGTCTCGGAACTGCTGGACGGTTCGGGTGCCGAGGCCATGCGGGCCAGCAGCGAGCAGGGGCAGGAGGGAGTCGTCGCCAAGCGGGTCGACTCGGTGTATCAACCGGGCAAGCGCGGCCAGACCTGGCTCAAGCAGCGCAACTGGCGGTCGCGGGAGGTCGTGGTCGGCGGGTGGCGGCGCAGCGACAAGCGGGAGTTCAAGTCGCTGCTGCTCGGGATACCGCACGAGAACGGGCTCGTCTACGTCGGCCGGGTCGGGACCGGGTTCGACACCGAGCAGGCGCGGCGCATCGCGGCCGAGCTGCACCGGCTGCGCCAGGAGAGTTCGCCGTTCGTCAACGAGATGACCGCCGACGAGTGCCGCGACGCCGAGTGGGTCATCCCGAAACTCACCGGCACCGTGCGCTTCCAGGCGTGGACCGACACCGGACGGCTGTGGCATCCCGTGTGGGCCGGTGTTACATGGTCGCGCGGTTGATGCCGTCGACGCGAAAGCTGTGGTGTTGCTAGGGTGATCGCGTTGTGGAGCGCTGGTGCGCTCGATACGGGAGTTCGAAGATCAGGCGTGAGGTGTCCCGGCGC
>NZ_JBHXMY010000978.1:0-1350 GCF_042720195.1 Nocardia sp. NPDC058497
CCGCCGCCTCCACGAACTCGACCTCATCGACTGGTGAGTGCCCGGACCGCGGACAGCTCGGTTGTCTGATCCCACGTCAGCGAGTTTCCGCGAAACGTTGTGGGGCGGTGGGCCGATCACTCTCCTGTGACGGGGACAGAGTCAGTACACAGTGCCGAGCTATCCGTGGCCGAGCGCCGGGCCGCACTGCGCAGGCTCGTGGTCATCTTCGGGTTGATGAACAAGATGATCGAGCTGAGTGCGGGCGGGGCGCCGCGGCAGCTGGCCGAGCACGCGGCTGCCGCCAGGGATCTGGTCGGCGAGCTGGTGACCGATATCGCCCGGCTGCCCTAGCCGGTTTTCGGGGTGCCGTCGCCGGGCTCGGGCTCGATGGCGCCTGGTTCGGTGCCCTCGTCGGCCTTCTGGTCCGGTTCCGGGTGCTCGGGCTCGAACGTCTCGGGCAGGCCCTTGAGGTGCTTGTTCATCGAGCGCACGAGCAGCACGGTGCCTGCCAGCAGGATCAGGATGACCAGCAGGCCGAGCGGGGACGCCTTGCCGAACTCGGGTCCGGTGGGGGTGTTCTGAGCGAGGTAGACCAACATCACCGGTCGGCGTCCTCGATGCCGGCGAACAGGTCGGTCTCCGGGATGGCGGTGCTCACCCTCGTCTTGGCCAATTCGAACTCCTCGGTCGGCCAGAGCCGCTGCTGAATCTCCAACGGGATCGCGAAGAACGCCCCATTCGGATCGATCTGGGTCGCGTGCGCGCGCAGGGCGTCGTCACGCTGGGGGAAGTATTTCGAGCATTCGATCTGGGTGGTGACCCGGTTCCACGCGGCTCCGCGTTTGAACTGATGCATCCGATCCAGCCACTCCTGCAGCGGGAACGGTTCGCCGATGCGCTCGTATTCCTCGGCGAAGGTCTCCAGGCGTCTCGTGCTGAAGCCGTGGTCGTAGTACAGCTTCAGCGGCGTCCAGGGAGCGCCCGCCTCCGGGAACTTCGCCGGATCGCCCGCCGTCTCGTAGGCGGCCATCGACACCTCGTGGCACCGGATGTGATCCGGGTGCGGGTAGCCGCCGTTCTCGTCGTAGGTGGTGATCACGTGCGGCTTGAAATCGCGCACGAGCCGCACCAGCGCCACGGTGGACTCCTCGAGCGGCACCAGCGCGAAGCAGCCCTCGGGCAGCGGCGGCAGCGGGTCGCCCTCGGGCAGACCGGAGTCGACGAAGCCGAGCCAGTGCAGGCGCACGCCGAGCGCGTGGGCGGCCGCGGCCATCTCCTCGCGCCGGACCTCCTCGATCCGGGCCCCGGGCCCCCGGGGGGGGGGGGGGTATACGGGGGCCCCCCCCCCCCCCGGCCCCGCGGGGGGGA
>NZ_JBHXMY010000979.1:0-1348 GCF_042720195.1 Nocardia sp. NPDC058497
GATCCACTGTGGCGGAAACGAATGCACGCGCCACGCCGAGTTCGCCGGGCGCCCAGATCAGGTGGCGCAGCGCGTCCTCGGATCGCACGCGCATCGTGCCGGGGCTTGCGCCATCGGGTTGGATCGTGCTGCCATCCCAGAATTCGAACCCCACCGCGGGGCGCGGGCCCAAGGTGGACCGCAGCAGAGGTTCGAACGCGGCAGCGACCGTGGTCTGGTTAACCATGCGACCACTATGGCCCGCGTCGCGCCGCTGCCAGGGCAGCACCGCAATATCCGACCTCGCGCCGGTTGGTTCGCCCCTTATGTCCGGGTCTTCGGTGTCGCCGGGGTTCGTGCCTCGCTGCGATGCTGGTCCCACCATGCGGCGCCGTCAGGGTGGGCGGGGTTCGAGTCTTTCGGCGGCGACGACGCGGTGGGTATGCCGAGTACCTTCAGTCGCCAGTCGTCCTCGGGGATCGCGGCCACGATGCGGACAGGGACGACGGCCGTGAGCAGCAGGTAGTTGCCCACACAGATCATCAGGCAGATCGGGGGAACGGAGACCACGGTCGCGATCTCGAGAGTGCTCATCTCGATCGGATCGCGGGAGATGGCCAGCACGTTCCCGAAGATGCTGGCCAGCACGGCGGCGACGAGCAGCAACTCGTAGACCCGCACCATGGACGTGGCCTTCTCGTCGCGGATACCGACCAAGGTGATGAACGTGCAGGCGACCAGCGCGACCGTGAGCCCGACCACCACCGGCCACAACCAGGTCAGGTGCTCAGGAACTCCTGCCGCCCGCGCGAGGGTGGAGGTGAAGGTGAACGACGCGATCGCCGCGGCGACAACCAATAGCGACCCTAAGCCCACAAGCAGCTTCGGTACCGTGAACGGAACAGGGCGGGGGAAAGGGTCCGTGTGGTCCATCAGGCTCCATCCTACGGGCTACGGCCACCAAACATGCAGGCACTCAACAGGGTACGGGCACGCGCGAAGTAGACACCGCACAAACTCGTCCTGGGTGCGGTGAGCCGCTCTCGCGCGCCGACTCGCCGGCGTGGCGGTGACACTGGGACACAGCCGCGAACTGTGGGCGAAACGCCGGAAACATCCAAGTCCGACGCAAGCGCTCACGGAGGTCGATTGAGTCCGCTGTTCGATTTCCGTCAGAATCTCCCCGGCCGCGCGCTCTCCCGACCGCACCGCGCCCTCGAGATATCCGGTCCACCGAGTCGCGGTTTCGGTGCCTGCCCAATGGATCGGACCGGTCGGCCTTCCTGCATGCGCCAGGGGGTTGAGCGCCCCGGGCCTCGTCCGGGTCGTAGTTAGCAGACGTTCCGCTGGCAACGGCGGCTCGTGACCG
>NZ_JBHXMY010000980.1:0-1343 GCF_042720195.1 Nocardia sp. NPDC058497
GGAGTCGATCGAAATGCGTGAGGTCTCGCCGATGGGTGGATTGCTCGCGCAAGACGAGCGCGCTGAAGTTCTCCGCGCGGCGAGTTGATTCGCCGCCACCAGTTGGAGCACGCGATCCGCACCGCGTGCCAGATCATCGGGCGGCCCGAGGTGATCGTGGTCGGTTCGCAGTCGATTCTCGGTAGCTTCGGCGAAGCGGAGCTTCCCGCCGACGCGACGATGTCGATGGAGATCGACATCCTGCCGATTGCCGATGACAACGTCGAGACGGCCCGCCTCGCGGATCTGATCGAAGGCGTGGCGGGCGAGTTTTCCCCTTTCGAGGAGATGCACGGCTTCAGCATCGACGGAGTCGACATGAGCACATCCGGGCTCCCCGGTGGCTGGCGAAACCGTCTGGTCAAGGTGCGCAACGCCAACACGGCCGCTCCATCGGGCGAACCTCAGTTCACCGGTTGGTGCCTCGACAAGGAAGACCTGTGCGTCGCGAAACTCTGCGCCCTGCGCGAGAAGGACCAGAACTTCGTCAATGCCCTGCTGCGAGCCGGCCTTGTCGACCCACGGGTAATTGCCGAGCGGCTGCCAACCGTCCCGGACAGGTACCGTCCCGGTGCCGAGCGTGCGCTCGGCTGGATCGCCTCCTGGTTGTAATCCAGCAGTGTGGGGGTCAAGGGTGAATGCGCGCGGCGTGGGGTGCCAGCCGACGTTGTGGCGGCATGGCATGAACATTCGGAACGTATGACGCGGGTATACGGATTCATGAATCTCGTTGCAGCGCTTATCTGTTGGCGACGAATCAGCAATCGAACCCGATAGGAGCTCTAAGGGGACTCGAGTGACACGGAGCTTTGCCGCCGGTCAGAACGGGGTCAGCCGGTCACCACGGCGGCGGTCGGCGAGCGAACTCGATTCCATTCGGTCTCGGACTCCACCCGCCGCCGGATCGCGTCCACCGTTCGATCGGGCGGAATCCTCGTCGGCCACACCACCACGCCGACTAGGACGGCCAACGGCGGGCCGATCGCGACGACGAACCCGAGCGTGGTCACCCGTCCGCCCGCCCGCCGGTCTCGGCCACGGTCGGCGGACAACCATCGCGCTGTTCGGCAGCGGTCAGCCACGCGGCCAGGTTGTCCAGCGACCCATGGCAGACGACCCGAAACGGGCTGTACAGCTCCCACCCGTACGGCGGTTCGGGCGCTCGGCGGATTGACATGGACCGCAGCGCGGCCCGTTCGGTCAGCTCATCGAGCCAAGGTTTGATCGCGTCGCTCATCGGTCCTTACCTTTCTTCTCGGGTGCTGTAAGCCACTGGCTGCCATAGGCTTTGCAGCACCCAGGAG
>NZ_JBHXMY010000981.1:0-1332 GCF_042720195.1 Nocardia sp. NPDC058497
GTAGTCGGCCTCGGAACCCCTCGGATTCGTCAGCCGCTCCCTGACATCAGACCCGATCGAGAGGCGTGACCCGATGGCCAATCCCATGATCGAGGGTCGCCGCGCGGACTCCGCCCGGCGCCGACAGCGGGTCATCAAGGCACTCAACACCGCCCACGCCGACGGAGCCTAAATCAGTGTCTCGGCGATCGCGCGAGCCGCAGGTGTCGACCGCACATTCCTCTATCGACACCAGGACCTGCTCGCGCAGATCCACACCGCCCAGGCCGCACCGTCTGCGGGAACCGCGAACACAACCTCGGTGACACGGGAATCGTTGAAGGCCGACCTCGCCAACGCTCAAGCTCGCATTGCCCGCCTGGCCGGCCACAACCAACAGCTGGAACGGAGGCTATCGGCCCTTATGGGTGAGCAGGCATGGCGAGAATCCGGGCTCGGCGCGCCCACCGACATCGATCAGCTCCAGCGGCGCATCACCATGCTCGAACAGCAGGTGGTCGAGCTCACCGGCCAACTCGAGGAACGCGACCAAGAACTCGACGCTGCCCGCGCCGCGAACAGGGATCTGTTCACCAACATGAATCGGCAACGCTGACGAAAAGGGGCCGCCCTCGGCAGAATTCGGGCTGATTTGGCAAATGCCTCAGTCCGGCTAGATGCCTGAGATTGTCACCTTCATGCAAGCTTCGCTTTGAATGGCCCGGTCGGATACGTCCAGTACATTCCGCTGCCAAGTTGTTTCCTCGCCGGCGCAGTTGTGGAAGGGTGGAATGAGGGGGGCGGTCTGCCGAACTCGTCGAAACAGCTTGGCGGGCATAGTGTCCCGCAGTCAGCGACTTGTGGAGGATCTAATTGTCGAGCAGTGGTAGCAACCTTCTCCGTTCGGCTCACGATCTCCAACCGATTATGCTGGACCGGCTCGAACAGCTCGTGAACTGCGAGTCCCCCTCGAACTCGCCTGACGCTCTCGTGTCGTGTGCTGACGTGCTGCAACCCTGGCTGACATCGGCGCTCCAGCGACCGGTGCGTCGAGTGATGGTCGATGATCATGTTCACCTGCTGGCCGAGGCCCGTGAGCCGAAGGTGTTGCTGCTGGGCCATTTCGACACTGTGTGGCCGCTCGGCACGGTTGCGCAGTGGCCGTTTTCGATCACAGGTGACATCGCCGTCGGCCCAGGTATCTTCGATATGAAGGCCGGAATAGTGCAGCTAGTCGCGGCCGTTGAGTTGCTCCTGGACTCAACGCACGTGAGCGTTCTGTTTAACAACCAATTTGAGAACCGGGCGGCGACCACAACAAAAGAAACTAATAACAAAAAGACGCATCCCCAC
>NZ_JBHXMY010000982.1:0-1331 GCF_042720195.1 Nocardia sp. NPDC058497
AAATATCTATTTTTCTTGTCCCCCCACGACCGAGTGAACCCGCCAACCCCGGGGGCGGGCTTTTTCGATGGTCAGCCGAAATGCTGCAGGAACCCAAGATCGACCCCGTGTTCGCCTGTTCCAGCAGTTACTTCAATCCCGCCCACGCCTTGACGCCCGAGCCGCTATTCGAATCGGCCCACCACTGGGGACCCCGTCGCGGCGGCATGGGTGAAGAACTCCTGCAGCCCGATGTAGTGGTCACGCAGATAATCCAGGCTCCATTCGGACTCCCAGATATCGGGGTAGATGCCCTCCTTGCCCAGCTCCTCTGGGTCGAAATGCTCGGCCAGCAGGTCGAACGGCGTCGCGGCCAGACTCAGCGCCGCCGCGGCCACCTCCTCGGCGCTCCACACGGTCGTACACGCTTCGTCCCGGCTCGGCTCGTCCTCCCGCAGCAGGTCGAAGCCCACTCCGGCGGCACCCAACAGGTAGTGCAGGCCATCCCAGGCCTTGTCGATATCGCCCGCCGGTTCACCGTTCCGGTTGATGGCGTCGATCAGGTCGAAGGCAGTCGCAACGTCCGCGATGATGCGGGCCGCATCGTCGTCGGAGATGCGGTGGAAAGCGAAAACCAGACCCATGGGGCCACCTTTCGGGCAGAGTGCAGGACCTCGCCGAAGGTAGAAGCGGTGCCTTGCGGATAACTTGGCAGCGTCTTTCCGCGGGATCCGGTTGTCGGTGTGCCACCGCCTGATTCGAGCCGCGTTATCTCGGGCTGACGCAGTCTGGCTGGCCCGGCCGGCCGTGTCTGCGTCAGTCCGAGCTCGAGCCGGCGTTCTGAATGGCCCGCGCCGATTCGAACGCCAGGATCGCTTCCGCGCATCCGGTCTCGTACTCGGCGGCATCGAAATCCGGCCTGTTCATCCGTTCGCGCCGTACGTCGGCCATCGATGAGTGTTCAGCCATGATCGGGTACCTCCCTGTTCTTACTGCCAGCCCGGGCGGACCAATCCTGATTCGTAGGCGAGGACGACTAGTTGGGTGCGGTCGCGGGCGTTGAGTTTGGTGAGGATGCGGCTGACGTGGGTGCGGGCGGTGGCGGGGCTGAGGTAGAGGCGGGCGCCGATTTCGGCGTTGGTGAGGCCTTCGGCGACGAGGGTCATCACCTCGCGTTCGCGGTCGGTGAGGTCGGCCCCGGCGGGGGGGGGGGGGTGTGTGGGGGGGGGGGGGGGGTGGTGGTGCGGGGGAACCGGGGGGGTTGGGCTGGTTCCACCGCGCCGAACGCACACTATCGACGCAATCGGTGCGAATCTCGACCGAAACCGCGATCAGTGAACGCGCAGCGCAGT
>NZ_JBHXMY010000983.1:0-1324 GCF_042720195.1 Nocardia sp. NPDC058497
CGCGTGTGTTTTTGGTTTGGTTGTTTCGTTGTGGGTGTTTGTGCTGTGGCTGAAACAGCTATTCCTTGGTCGACTGGAAGGGAGCGTGGAAGCGGCCAGTCTCGAAGAACTGGTCCTGCGACTGCTGGACGACGGGTTGTTGCCTGACGGGATGCGCGTGCGGAAGGTTGACTCCGCAGGCCTGTGGGTAACGACACCGGACGGTCGGGAACTGGCACTGAAATCACTTAGCGACGGATATCGCACAGTAGCGGGGTTAGTGCTCGATCTCGTCAAACAGCTCTCGACCAGCTTCGATGTCGTGCGTTATACCGAGGTAGATGGAACCGTCGTCATACTCCACGAGGGTGTCGTCCTCATCGATGAGGTTGACGTCCACTTACATGTGGAGTGGCAGAAGAGCATCGGATTTTGGATGAAAGAGCATTTCCCGGAGATGCAATTCATCGTGACGACGCATAGCCCTTTTGTCTGCCAGGCCGCTGATGAAGGCGGCTTGATCAGATTATCTCCCGCTTGGGTCCCCGGACCTACTGCCGAGGTGGTGACCGGAGAAATGTTTAATCGGGTCGTCAATGGAACCGTCGACGAGGCTGTTCTCACCGACCTGTTCGGGCTGGATTCAACTTTGTCAGAGGCTTCCCGTGAGGCGCGAAACCGTTTGGCCGATATTGAAGCGGCCGCAGTGCAACGCGATTTGTCGGCGGAGGAAGAGCGCGATTTGCGCGATTTGCGTTCGAAGCTTCCAACCAGCCAAGCAGACCGTGCGGATCAGATTCTTATGACATATCGACGGTCTGGGGACGAATGATTCCGATCTCCAGGCGGAAGCTCGATGCTGATGTCATCGCTGAATTAGCCCGGCTTCAACGTATGGTTGACCGGGCGACCGATCCAGCCGATCAAGCCAAACGCAGATGGAATTCGTTCAGCGGTACCAAGACGAAAACCGAGGTCTCCACCGGCCTCAAAGCCATGTGCTCCGGCATCGAGCGATGCATGTACTGCGAAGACAGCGCCGGCACCGACATCGAGCACTTCCGACCCAAATCCAGCTTCCCTGCTATGGCTTTTGTATGGGAAAATTATCTGTTCGCCTGCTCGCATTGCAACTCCAATGAGAAGCGCAACCATTTCCCGATTGATGAAATGGGTCGAGCCCTACTTATCGATCCCACAACCATGGACCCATTCGATCATTTGGCGCTCTCCGTCGGGTCGGGTCTGTATGTCGGCCTAGATGCCATAGGTCAAACATCGATCGACGTATTCGGTCTGAACAGGGAAGTCTGTTCCAAAGGTCGTCGTCGTGCGTGGTCTGTAC
>NZ_JBHXMY010000984.1:0-1317 GCF_042720195.1 Nocardia sp. NPDC058497
GCCCCAGTTCGTGGTCGGCAGTGCGACGGTCGGCCCTCGGGCACTCCTTCGGCAGGTACTCCGGCTCGGTTCTGCTCGAGTCGATCGCCGTCCGTGTCGCAAGACAGCGGCAGTCCCTCGCGACCTCGGAACTCGTGGTTGTCGTGGAGATCGAGCCGTTGGATGTCACCGTCAGTGCGGTCGATCGATCCCGAGACCAGATCGTGGTCGCGGCCTGCGAGCACGAACCAACCTTGGGCGCAGGCGAATGGAACGACGCCGCCGTCGAACGCCTGACCGAGATGATCAAACAGGTTGTCGAGGGCTCCCGGCCGACATCGGTGCTAATCGTCGGACCGCACGACGAGCCGCTACTTGAGCGCCTGCGTGACTTCGCCGCACAGACGTGGACCACACAGCCCACGCCGCTGGTAGACCCGCTGGCCCTGACGGCGCTGCTGCTGCCGCAATCCAGTCTCACCGACCAGCGGACGCGCCCTATCCCGGCACAGAACGCAGAGTGGGTCGGCACCCTGCGCGAGCGCGCCGCTGCCACAGCGCCGTCACCACGCGTCGCGACAGCCAAAATCGTTGCGGCAGTGGCCGTCGCGCTCACCGTGATCACAGCGGGCGTTGTCGCAGCGGTGACCACCTGGGGCAGCGGTGCAGACGCGGCCACAGTTGCAGGTTCCACCGCACCCGCCGACCCGAGTGCGCCCGTGACCCGGGCGCCCGCGGAATCTAGTCCGGTGCAACCATCGTCGACCCAGCCCGCTGATGCGCCACGCCACACCATGGGCCGTGTCGCCTTCGATATCCCGGCGGGCTGGCGGACGGTCACCGGAGAAACCCCGGAGCGAGCTGCGCTCGTTCCGCAGACAGCCACCCCCGGCCGAATTACTGTGACATACAACACTGTTGCAGAACAGGCTGGATATGATGAAGTGCTAAGGGACATCACAGCGCGAATCGCTCGCGCCGAGCCCGGACGGTTCGGTACACCCGAACGCGACGTGGTGTTCGCTGGGCGCCGGGGGATCGGCTACCAAGAACTTCCTGGCGACGGTTCCGTCGTCAGGTGGTACGTCCTACTCGACCATGGCGTCCAGACCAACGTCGGCTGCCAGCACGGCTCGGGAGGATGGGGGACTGTCAGTACTGCGTGCGAGGAAGTGATGCGATCAGTATCGATCTCGCAGTAGGTTTCGGAAATTTCTCCGAAAATGATGGAACCGAACGCACTGCCGGTGCGTCCAACCAAGATGAAGGGCTCAGATCGCCAGCAGGGGGGTCTGGTCCACCGTTGACCACGAAGGAGCCAGAAGATGGGTTTTAACG
>NZ_JBHXMY010000985.1:0-1315 GCF_042720195.1 Nocardia sp. NPDC058497
GATGTGGTGCAGGGGACCGGTTTCGCGAAGAAGTTCTCCGCGTTGAAGCCTGGCGACATCGTCACCCTGACCGGAAACAACGGCAAGTCCTGGCGCTACCGGGTCGATTCGGTGGACAGCGTATCCAAAGACGGTGCGCTCCCGGTCGACCGCCTCAACGACCAGATCGGGCCGGAAACCCTCGCTCTCGTCACCTGCGGTGGGAAGTTCGTCGGCCCGCCGACGGGCTATGAGAACAACGACGTGGCCTTCGCGTCCCGCATCTGAGACCACATCGACCCATAATGTTCGATCGGATTCGGGTGCGGAAGGACAAGCTGGACGCTCGCCCGTTCGTCGGGCCACACGAGCGGGACGATCCGGACTGGCATGCTGCGCAAGGCGACGCACTGGGATTCCGTGGTGGCCGCGCTCGGCTATGAGCACCTGTCGGCACAACCTCCGACGCACCGGGCTCACCTGGTTTGCCGACACCGGAGTGCCGATCCCTCGGCTCCAACTGAATCCCCCCGGCGATTCCGGAGACTCATCTCTTGAGGAAGGATGATGTCTGTGAGTTCGAAGAAGTACCCGCAGGAGCTGCGTGAGCGGGCTGTGCGGATGGTCGCGGAGGTCCGCGACCAACACGAGTCGGAATGGGCGGCGATCGGGGCGGTCGCCGAGCTTTTGGGTGTCGGGACCGCGGAGACGGTCCGCAAGTGGGTGCGCCAAGGTCAGGTCGATGCCGGTGCGCGGGCCGGGATCACCACCGAGGAGTCCGCGGAGCTGAAACGGCTGCGCCGGGAAAACGCGGAACTCAAGCGCGCCAACGCAATTCTGAAATCTGCATCGATTTTCTTCGCGGCCGAACTGGACCGGCCCCAGCGCTGATCGTCAGATATATCAGCGAGTACCAGGGCCACCGCGTCGATGGTGGCCTGCGATGGGGTGTCGAGTCGATCTGCGCCGCGCTGACCGAGCTCGGCGTCAAGATCGCCCCATCAACCTATTACGAACACCGCCAACCTGTTTCGAGCAAACGAGGACGGCGCGACGAGGAACTGACGTTGGAAATCGCGCGGGTCCACCGCGAGAACTACGGCGTCTACGGTGCCCGGAAAGTGTGGCTGCAAGTCAACCGTGAAGGTATCGACGTGGCTCGCTGCACCGTCGAGCGGTTGATGCGGCGGCACGGGCTACGGGGCGCGGTCCGCGGCCGGGTCAAACGCACCACGATCCCCGATCCGGCCGCCGAGCGGCCGCAGGATCTGGTGCAACGCAAGTTCGCGCCGGCAGCGCCGAACCAGCTGTGGGTGGCCGACATGACCTATGTGTC
>NZ_JBHXMY010000986.1:0-1310 GCF_042720195.1 Nocardia sp. NPDC058497
GGTTACCCCCGGAACGCGGGCGGGGATGAACGCCTTGAGCCAGAATTTTACCTTCTCGATGGTTACTCGACTCCCATCACTGACGAGCTCGGGTGTCGACCCGGCCGGCACAGCGGCATGGCTCGTTACAGTGCCGGTAAGTCGGTCGATGAGGTTGGACGGTGATTGGCTATCGCCCCAGGTCGCGGCCAGGATCCCGGGGTTCTGTGAGTAGCTGGTTGTGCCGCCGCCAGTACCCGTGTTCCCGTCGGCTACATTCGTGCCGCCGCCCTGCCCGGATGTCTTGTCGAAATAGTTGACCTTCGCGCCGTCTTGGGAATGATTCGACTGTTTACCTCTGCCGTCCTGGGCGTTCGGGGCCCCGACAAATGTGGAGATCGCAGCTTTGGCCAGGTCCGCCAAGATGCGCATCCGTTCCGCCTGTGCCTGTAGATGCGTCTGCATGTTCGTGCCGGCCTGTTGACCCGCTGACGATGCTCCTGCGGCGCCGGCCTGGAGAGCAGCTTGGGCAAGGCCGATGGTGGCCTGCAGACCACTCATGTCGCGGAACATGCTGCCGTTCTGGATCGCTGACAAGATCGCCGCCGTGCCTGCGGGGTCGGGCAGTGTAGTCGGATTGGTGATATTGACAATTGGGCTGCTCAACTGGCCTGGCGTGATGTCTTCGTCCATTGCTCTTGAACCCGACTGAATCGCTGCAATCTCTGTCGGCTGTAGGGGTATTGGCGAGTCCTGCCAGTTCCAGAACCGAGTGATGTCGAGTTTTTCGGCTGAGTTCGCTCGGCCGAGGACAGCTTCGGCGAATGTGCCACCACTCGCAAGGGGAACGACATCAACGCTGGTCGAGCCGACGACGATGCCGCGCGCCTTCAACCAGTCGGCCCACTCGTCGTCGCGATCAGTAACGCTCATCTTGAAGGCGAGATAGTTTCCGACGTAGCGCACTGGCCGTGGATCCACGACCTGGGCGATTGGAACCAGTGACTTTCCGACCTTGACCCTGTACCCCGCGAGCAGCAGAGCAACCTGTGCGCTGTCGAGGGATCGGAACACTACCTGGCTGTAGTAGAGACGATTGGAGCGGAGATGTTTTTTTACGTTCTTGTTGACACCGCCGGGACTGAGCCTGACCACCTTCGTTTCCCCCGAGGACGCTTTCGGGATTGTGACACTGGGTAGTTCGAGAGGGAAGCGGACGCCGTCCAAATTGAGCGTGAGAGACACGGATGCCGATACCTCCGCGGCGGCATCAGCTGGTCCCGCGGCGATATTTTGTAGAAACTGGTTTGCCGTAAGACCGATCCGAGCAA
>NZ_JBHXMY010000987.1:0-1306 GCF_042720195.1 Nocardia sp. NPDC058497
CCGGGGGTCCGCGGGGGGGCCAACCGGGGGGGCCCCCCCCCCCCCCCGGGGGGCGCCCCGCGGCGGGTCCGGGTCGAAAGGACGAAATTTCGCGAGGTTGATGAGTTCGCGTTCGAGAAGGCCTTCGTGCCAGCCGATCTCCCACACCACCGGCGCCAGGTCCTCCACCAGGGCGCGGTAGCGCTGCACTGATCGCGGCACTCGGCCAGGTCGAGCAGCGCTCAGCACGACGCCCAGAACCTCCACGCCGTCGGGAGTCAGACGGCCATGCCATTCCCGCAGTCGTTCCGCGCAACTGACCAGGCCAGGCAGACATAGCCGCGCGGCGATGACAACGACTTGTGTGGTCTCGGTGGAGGCTGGCCAGCATCGGCCGCTGTCCGCGGCCGGAGCCCACCACGCCGCCAGCGTCGATGTGCCCGCGCCGCCGTGCGCGCCGACGACCGCGACCAGCGGTGGATGCGGACCGGTGACTGGCAGCGGGTCCGTGCGGCTCCCCGCGACGCGGTCACCGCTCGGCGCGTCCACGGTCACCGGTTCGAGCCTGACAACTCGGTCAGACTGAGGAACGTGCTCGCGAGCCAAGGCAGACATCAGCCGCCTCGCTTCTGGATATTGACGATGACCATCCCCGATGGGCCGGGCGCGACGTTGATGAGTTGCAGGTAATCCAGGCGGCGACCGTCAGGGTGCTGTTCGGCCAGGTGCACCTCCGCGGTGACATCGGCACGGGCGGTGATCGCCACGCAATGCGTCGTCCCAGCAGGCAGCGCGGTGATCGCCGCAGCCAGGGCATCGCGGTTCAGTCCGGCTTCCGGCGAGGTCGCCGCGAGTGCGAGATCCGGGTCGCGGCGCGCGTAGTAGGCGTGCTCGAACCGCAGAATGGCCCCGGCCATCGTGGCGGTGTCCCCGGCGCCATCGCCGACCACGTCCCCCACCAAACCCTGGCACGCCTTGCTGCCAGCGCGCTGCGTCGAGGTCGAGGTAGGGGTGGATGTCACGGTGGTCGGTGGTGACGCCGTCGGCACCGCATCGCTCGCCCACATGTCGCGGCCGATCGCCGCACCACCCACTGCGAGCCCCACCCCGGCGACCACGAGCCCTGCGACAATCGCCCAGCGGGGGACGCGAGGGCTGTGACGTCCCGGCATGGGCCGTCCCGTTTCGGTCGACGGGTTGTCGAGCCGGGCAGCGCCGGTGGCCGGTTCGGCGGATGATCGCGGAAGCGGCCCGGCCGCAAGCGTTGTGCTGGGGCTGGGGTCGAGCCATGCGGCTCCGTGGAGTGTCCGTTCTGTGGTCATCGTTG
>NZ_JBHXMY010000988.1:0-1306 GCF_042720195.1 Nocardia sp. NPDC058497
CGCGCCACCAGACTGTCCAGCGCCCCCACCCCCCCCGCGCCCTCGCCCAGCCCGCGCCGGACCCCCAGGCGCCCCCCCCGCCCGGCGGGGGGGGGGTTTGTGTGTTCGTCCGGAACCGGGCACGCCGATGGCCTCTACCCAGCCAGGGGTAGAGGCACATCCGGGGTGCTTTCAGCGGATACGCCCGGTAGGGCGCGGGCGGCACTCATGCGGCGGCATCGAGCAGATGCAGTTCCTCCGCCACGACCAGATCGATCTCTTCGTCGGTCAGACTCGACAACAGATGTGTCGTGAGCATCGCTCTCACCTCCTCACCGTGCTTCCTGATCGGTCGAATCGAAGAACTCGACATCGACACCTCTACAGACGTGACTCCCCGGATCCGGACGCAGGATGCGTCCGACCGCGGTCTCCGTCGTCGGTACCTGCGACAACGAACCGAGCCTCGCCACCGCGGCGCCAGGCGAGGATGCTGGAGAGACGGAGAGGAGCCAGGATCATGAGCGAGACAACGGCCACCACCGCGACCACACCGCAGCCGGAACACGATGATCTCGAGCAGCTTTGGCGCCGCTTTTCCAGCGACCTGCGGGCCTTTATCGCCCGCCGGGTCTCGCGCCCGGAAGACGCCGACGACATCCTGTCGATCGTGTTCCTGCGAATGGCCAAGCGCCTGGACGATCTGCGCGATCAGGACCGGCTGCTGGGCTGGATGTATGCCATCACCCGCAACGCGATCACCGACTACTACCGGTCCGCACCCCGCCGCCGCGAACTGCCCGTCGATGCCGTACCGGACAACCCATCCACAAGCGAAGGCGAACCCGACGAGGCCGCTGCGAAAGAACTCGCCTCGTGCCTGGTGCCGATGCTCTCCGGGCTGCCCGCCGAGCAGGCTGCGGCGGTGCAGATGGTCGACCTCGACGGCCACACCCACGCCGCTGCTGCCAGCGCGGCGGGTATCTCGGTGTCGGGGATGAAATCCCGTGTCCAACGCGGCCGCGCCGCCCTCCAAGCCCGATTGCACGCCTGCTGTCAGATCAGCCGAGACCGCACCGGCCACGTGCACGACTACCGACCCCGCAGCGGAGAATGCGCCTGCGGGGCAACACCACCATCGGACCAGTAGACCGGCACACCGGCCCGGGAACGGTCACCAGGTCATTCGGCACGTCACCAAGATGGGGGGGGGGGGCGGCGGCGGCGCGCGCCGCGGGGGCCGCGGGGGGGGGTGTGTCGTTCCGGCTCCCGCCCCCCCCGCGCGGCCGCCCGCCCCCCCCGGCGCCGCGCGAGCTGTCCGAGGCAC
>NZ_JBHXMY010000989.1:0-1304 GCF_042720195.1 Nocardia sp. NPDC058497
GGCCATGCACATCGGGCGCGATCTGGCAGCAGCCGGGTTCGCCCTACAGCATGGTGGCTACAACGGCTTGATGGAGGCCGCCGCGAGCGGAGCATCAGCCGCGGGCGGCGACATAGTTGCCGTCACACTGGCCGACGTCGACTGGGGTGAGTTCAACCCTTATGTCTCGCGGGTAGTTCGCTTCCACAAGATGGGGGATCGACTCCACCAATTCCTCGATGACGTCGACCTGGTAGTGGCAATGGGCGGCGGTGTGGGCACACTGCACGAAATCACGGCCGCACTGTGGTACGCGGGCAATGTGCGCCCGGTGCCGGTCTGGTTGGTCGGGCAGACGGCGATGCGACTGGCCGCATTCCTCAAGTCGGAGCGATGGCTGTTCGAGTCACCTACGCGATCACTCGGCTTCCTTTGTGAAATCTCCAACTCGATCGAGTTCCGCCACGCACTTTCTGACCTGACCGGCGATCAAATTGCCGACGAGGCCGCTGTCAGCGCGACTCCTCGGTCGGAGGGCGACTGATGCTTCCGTTTGGTTTGGCCGATCGTATTCGAGCAGCTGCTGTCCAGCGGGGCGAGTTCACCTTGCGTTGCGGTGACACGCTCGACGAATACTTCGACGAGTACGGACTCGCGGCAGATCCGGTTTTGTTGCGCGACGTTGCCCAAGCGCTCGCGCGGATGCTTCCGCGACGGACCGACAGCGTGGTCGCGATGGCTCTGGGCGGGGTGCCGTTCGCAGTCGCGGTATCGGCGATCTCGGGTATTCGCACCAACTTCTTCCGGCCCGCGCCAAAAGCCTACGGAACACGAAGGCAGATCGAGGGCCAGTCAGTTGACGGCACCAGGGTCGTAGTGATCGACGACGTTGTCCGCAGCGGCACTCAGGTCCTTCGAGCTACCGACCGGCTGCAGGACGCCGGCGCCACGGTCGTGGCGGCGCTGTGTGTGCTGGACCGGGAGCTGGGCGGCCGGGAGCGCCTGGCGCAGTGCGGAATAGAACTGCACGCGCTGCTGACACCGGCAACACTCTATGCGCTCGATTCGAAGAGGACGGCGAGTTGAGTCGGCCCAACGGAGGACACCCTCGATACTGCGCACTGTTCGATCTGGACGGAGTTATCGTCGACACCCGCGAGGCCATCAGGGAAGCGCTTCGAGCGCTAGCTTGCCAGAGTGGAGCGGAGATCGACCCTGACGTGCTCGACGCCACCGTTCTACTGCCGCCCGTCGATGCACTCCGGATTCTCGGGGTCTCAGACGCACGCCGGGTCTATGACTGCCACTTCGACGAAGCACTATCA
>NZ_JBHXMY010000990.1:0-1296 GCF_042720195.1 Nocardia sp. NPDC058497
CCTCTGCACCGAGTAACATAACTTCAGTCGATTCGCTGCTGACAGAGCTCTCACCACCCACAATCCGGCCGAGATAGGTGACGGCGAACTCCTGCCGAACCTCCCCGTCGCCATATTCGATGACATGGTCCGGGTCGGTGTAGATACCTAAGAGACCCGTGATCTCGATGTCGAGTCCGGTCTCCTCCTTCGTCTCGCGAATCGCGCACTCTTCGAGAGTTTCACCGATCTCCATGACACCGCCGGGCAGAGACCAGTTGCCGG
The DNA here is from genome assembly GCF_042720195.1 of Nocardia sp. NPDC058497. Lineage (NCBI taxonomy): Bacteria > Bacillati > Actinomycetota > Actinomycetes > Mycobacteriales > Nocardiaceae > Nocardia > Nocardia sp. NPDC058497. Next base: position 265 of record NZ_JBHXMY010000990.1, read on the forward strand.
AGTCGCCCCTGCGCTGCATCAGGATTCGGCCGGCGCGGTCCACCACGAGCACAGAACCACCGGGTACCAAACTGTTCGCTTTCGGCGCGTTCGGGTCCCTGTAGTAGTCACGCCGTGAGCCCATGCGAAAGTCCTTGCGGGTAGGGGGTCGCCGAACCCCAGATCTGTTCGAACTGCTCGGCGAACGAGGAGAATATTCCTTTAGGGGATAGCTTCCGCAGGTGCAGTGCTGGGTGCTGATATCCGCGGGCTCGGAACAGATATGGCGTCACGATCATCTTGTCGTCGAACCGGAAGACCGAGTTGTAGAGATGACTCGTGTGTAGTCCGATGTCGCATCCTGGGGTGTCGGCCAGCTTCCCCACCATGTTCAGCGCATTGCGGATTCGGCCGGCGAGGGTTCCGTTCATCTGCTCCAACGAGTCTCGCTCAGCGACGTGCGGACAGTCGGGGTCGGCGAATGCCAGCCGGATGCGAGTTCCCCCGCGGCACTTCGCCGCGAGGACATCCGCTGCGTCTGGCAGCAGTTCCATCACGAACGGGTAGGCGTAGCCTGCGATGTCGATCTGTTCGTTCGCGCCGAGGAGCAGCGAGGTCCATAGGTCATTGGGGATATCAGCTCTGTGTGCGTAGGCGGCCTGCACCTCGGCCGTGGCCGACGCCCCCGGTGCGAGATCAGGCCTCGTCTGCGGCCACAGCAGGTCTTCCGGCTCGTCCAGAATCCTCGCGACGACCGCCCTCGTCCGCCGGTGCGGAACCCGACCTGCCAACCAACGGTTGACAGTCTTCGCGTCCACGCCCACTGAATCGCCCCGGTGAGTCCGGAGACCTATCGGTGTGACAGCCCAACGGCGTGCTGGGCTGGGTGTTGAGCGTAGTGCGCGGCCTCCATCTCCGCTGGTGGGATGTCACCGCAATAGCGGTAGAGACGGCGATGGTTGAACCAGTCGACCCATTCCGCAGTCGCGAATTCCACGTGATCGACCGTGCGCCACGGGCCACGCGGATTGATCAACTCGGTCTTGTAGAGGC
>NZ_JBHXMY010000991.1:0-1288 GCF_042720195.1 Nocardia sp. NPDC058497
CCGAACTTTCCAACAGAATAATCCCCGAACGGTAACTCTCGGCGGCGCACGGGGTGGCTATCGAGGCCTACGTTGCCGGACTCGATGGAATAGACGAGATGCCCAGGCGTACAGAGATCGATGCCGAGACAGCAGACTACGCTGAGTTCGTTCTCATCAATATGCGGCGCAATCGCGGAGACTCTGCGCGTAATATCCTCGCTCGCAATGATTTCCTGTTGCAAAGTCCGACTGCTGGGCGTCGATACACGCAACCCTGCCCGCGCTGCGAGCGGCCGGCAACCTACGAGGAACGCTACCCCCGCGCGGTCTGCGATCACTGTCGGAGCCGCACCACCGACCGCGCCGGCCGCCGGGTCACCGGCTTCAACACCGATCTCGGTGGCGGTATGATCGCCTACTACGCGAACACTTTCGAGGACTCGGACGGCGCGCTCCCAGCAGGAAGAATGCATCGAGGTCACCCGAACCGGCGTGTGTTTTATCGACGGACATCCCGCCACCATGCAGGAGGCACGTTTCGGTGGGATCGTCGTCCAAATGACGTCCGGCGACCAAACACGTCGGAGATGGTTCAGGTAGGCCGAACGCACTGTAATGCCGCTGGGCGGGCGGCCTGGCCCACACACGCCGCACATGCCGATGAGCGTGGGGTGTTCGATACCACTCGGCCAATTCAGGGAAAACGGTGACAGAATCTGCGCATGTCCGATGACCGGTGCGCCTATGGCCATGTTCGAGTGTTCGTGGAATTGGGGCCTTCCGGCAAGCCTGTTCACGAGGAACTGCCCGCGAAGATCCTGAAGAACAACGACTACGAGGTCCTCGGCAGTCCCGTCCTCACCTACGGTTTCGCTGCGGGCGATCGTCTGCGCGTGGCCGATGACGGCACGTTCGACGTGCTCGAGCGAGGCGGGAACCTCTGCATAAGGGTGTTCCCGACGGCGCGTCTGACCGACGCCGGAATCAACGCGCTCACCACCCGATTCGAGAAGCTCGATGGGTTGGTGGAGATCCCGCCCGATCTGCGATTCATCGTGATCACTGTGCCGGTCGCGGTCGGCTTTCCCGCAGTGGAGGACGCTGTCCGCGAATGGGCAGCTGGACACGATTCCGACTGGGAGTACGGCAACGTCCACGATGAGCAGGGCAAGCCCCTCGGTTGGTGGGCGAACGACTGAATTGTCGACCATATCCGCACATGCCGCGGGGCGGGCATGCCGAGACGGTTCGTGCCTTGACCAGCCCAGTGCTCTGGTGTCCGCGCACAGGTGCCGGTCGCTGACCG
>NZ_JBHXMY010000992.1:0-1284 GCF_042720195.1 Nocardia sp. NPDC058497
GCAAGCGAACTGGAATCTGCCGCAAACTTCGCGCCGAGCGAGCCCGACAAGAGCATCTGGGACAAGATGTGGGACTTCCTGAACGAGAACCAGGAGGCAATCCACGACACCTTGGCCGCGACGTCAGCGATCACCGGGCTGCTGGCGCTTGTCACGCCGCCACCGATCAGCATTGCTTTCGGTGCGGTCGCACTGGTCAGTGGTCTCGGCGCACTAGGAATGAACGCGCTGAACCCCGAGGTTCGCGATGCGATTGGCGACGTCGCGAACCTCGATTTCAATAAGGACGCCCTCACAACGCTGGGCACAACCGTCGGCACCGACACCCTATCGGTGCTCCCCGGCGTCGGTGGCGTTATCAAGGGGTCCAAAGTGTTGTTCTCCGAGGCCGACACTGCAGTTTCAGTCGCGAATGCGGCAACCGACACCGCCAGCTCGGCGTCGAAGTTCAGTCAGGTCATGACGGCCTTCGGCGACGGTGCACAGAGTCCCGGTATAGCGACAAAGATATTGGACTCGGTGGGGTCAAAGATTCCGTCTGGTTCTATTGGCGTCCAGACTGCGGGCGTGTTCCAAGACTTCAGTCAGGCGAGCACGCACGCAGCCAGCGTCGGCACCACTGTCGGCGGAATCGAAATGGTGTCGAGAGCGGCCAAGGCCGGTCTCGGCCTGACCGTAGCCGGTGACCTGATCGGCGGGTGGTACAGCAATGACTGATCAACCGATCAGCGTCGCGATTCCCGACGGCTACACCGCGGTCCCCTTAGACGATGTAGTCGCCCATGCCGACCTCATCCGTGCAACAGGCAGGGGTGAGGTCGCACAGCCAGACAAGGTGTCATTCCTCTCTGCGATCGCGACGCTGTTGGAATCTCTGGCCGCGAACGGCACCCGATATTGCGGAGTCGGAGCTCACCTCCTCCCCGACGGTGACCCGCTGTACTCCTGCCTGACCGTCTCAGTTGCCGATGCGGCAGGCGGGCCACGCAATCCACGCCTCGTGTTGTCGGACCTCGTTCAGTCCAGAAGCGCTGATGGCACACTCGGGCAGTCCGCGCTGGTTGAAACCGACACCCATCCGGTCTTGTTCACTGAGAAGGTCGGCTACATGACACCGCATCAGTCCGGGCAAAAAAGGGCGACTCCCGCCGTGTACCAGCTCCAAGCTGTAGTGCCCTCGGAGGACGGGAATTCACTGGTTGCAATCGAATTCTCGACGCCGGATGCCGAACGGGGAATTGCGTGTCGCAAGATGATTGCCGACATGGCACGCTCTGTAGTCTC
>NZ_JBHXMY010000993.1:0-1284 GCF_042720195.1 Nocardia sp. NPDC058497
ACTAGCCCAGCAAGCGTTCTGCGCTCTGACCGACTCACCCGGTGCTCGCGCCTACTACGACCGGCATCGCGCCCGCGGCATGGAACATCGTGCCGCGCTACGCCAACTCGCCAACCGGCTCGTTGGCATCCTCCACGGCTGCCTCAAGACCCGCACCCCTTACAACGAGGCCACCGCCTGGTCTCCCGGTGTCGCCGACCAGGCCACTGCTGCTTGACGATCTATGCCCTGGGATGTCTTTTTCGCTCGCACCGATGCCCCGTCGATCACCGCCCGTGACCAGTCGATCGGGCCCGTGCTGCCCAACTCGTCCAGGACCGCCAGATGCAGTCGTCGCCACACGCCGGTTCTGGTCCACGCTGTGAACCGGCGATGCGCCGTAGAGACGCTGACTCCGAACGATGCGGCAGCATCCGCCAGGCGCACCCGCTGGTCAACACGAATACCACTGCGGTGAACACCGCCCGCTGATCCACCGGAGCGGTGCCACCGCCCTGGCGGCGTGCACGGAACTACGGCAGCAATGGCTCGACCAGTTCCCACAGCTCGTCCGGTACCAACCGCCGTGACAACGCGTCCACCACAGTCGAACATCATGCCGCACAACCGGTTACGACGTGAGACACGATCTTAAGCATCACCCGCCGCGTAGGGGAGTTTTATGCCCACATTCTTCATCATATTCTCGTACGAACGTTGCATTACCTCGACTCGTTCCAGGATTTCCCTGGCCGAGAAAGATGCCTCACCGTACTCGCCGTCCGAAAGGAGGGTCTTCAACTCTCGAAGATCGGACACAAGAATACTTAATGAGTCCCCCTGAAGTAGCAACCCAGGGAACCGGCGGCCAGTCCACCGGACCAGCGAATAGTCACCCTCGGTGTCGAGTAGTTCGGCGATGTGATCCATAGTGTCCCCAGTTCGGATAGAAGGTCATGTATGGTTCACTTTCGACTAGGCACCCGATGAACATGCCAATTCGTCGCCCTGGCCTGAAACTCATGCAGCCCTTGAGGCAGTTGCTATCAACTAAATTTCACCATCAGTACAGGAACTACTCCAAAGGGCTGTTACGGAACGGGGCATACCAACACTTAGGTTTCCCCTCGATTGTTTCAATGTTGGCTATCGTGTCGTTTATGATTCGAAATGTCGCATAGGTCGCCGGATAGTATTCAGGCGATGCCGCGAATCTTTGAGTGGCAATCGTCAGCGTTCCTTGCTCCTGCATGACGTGCAGATCTGCCGCAAATCCAATAGACTCGTCGTGATATACATGCATAT
>NZ_JBHXMY010000994.1:0-1278 GCF_042720195.1 Nocardia sp. NPDC058497
CCGCCGCGCAGAAACGCTCGTCGTTCCACTTCAGCCTTTCCAAGGTTGGCGAGCGTGGCGGCTGGGTCTCGAAGGCCGCCAAATCTCGTTTCGTAGCTCGCAACGAGATCTGGCGGGGGTGTGCGTTCGCCGGTCTCGTAGTAGGACAGTGTCGACTTCCATCGATGGATCTGGCCTGCCAAAGCAGCCAGCGAGACGCCCGCGGCCTCGCGGGCAGCTCGAAGCTGCGCACCGACGATAGCGGCGTGGCTGTCCATACGGTCGAATCATGCCAGTCTGTGGACGCTTTGTGGACAGGAGAATCAGATCGGAGCGGCAGGATCTTGTGTGCACCCGCAATGCGAAGTACATCGCAGCGTTGGGATGTGCGATCCGCGCATCCCAGTCAACGACAGCCGTTGCTTGAGAACTTGAGCGGCTATCGCTTGATTTCATCGAGGTAGTCCTCGAACGAATCGTTGAGGCTCATCAGTACAGCTTCACCCTTGGCGGCAGTGGCCGCTGATGGAAGACCGATGATGCCTGTGGTGGTGTAGGCGGCCGTCCCTTTCAGGAGGAAGTGTCGGCGATCGGAGGCGAGGTGGTCTGCGTCCCGGTAGGAGTCACGAACCAGTTCTGGTCGGGAGTGCAGGAGGATCGAGGTTTCGAGCTCGCCACCATGCATGTCATCGTGGATGTTGCTCACCATCCCAGCCCGCGAACGAGCTGTTTCCCAGTCCGCTCGTCCTGGATAGATAACCACGTGGCGGCCGTCAACGTTGGCTTGGGCGGCGATGTTCGACAGGACGTAATTTCCGCCGTGCGCATTGACGATGACCAGCGTGGTGATCCCGCTTCTGGCGAGAGAGGCGCGGATGTCATCGATGAGCGCGATCAGGGTGGACGCGCTGATGCTGACGGTTCCGGGGAAGGTTTCGTGTTCGTGGCTGGCCGAGATCGTGATCGGTGGCAGCAGCATGAGGCCGTAGCTGTCGGCGATCCGCTCGGCGATCAGGCACGCGATGGCTGTGTCCGTCATCAACGGCAGATGGTCACCGTGTTGTTCGAAGCTACCGACAGGGAGGACAGCGACCGTTGCGCCGACTCGAGGGACGTCGGTCGAGGTGGCGGTCGTGATCAGCTCCACTCGAACTCCTCATCAGGGAATGCTGGGGCGACACGGGCGGTCGCCATGTGCTCGCGCAGCATAGCTGCGAAGGCTTGCGTGTGGCAGCGGTGTCCGCGTTCTTCGAGGGCGATGCCAACCCGCTGGAGCTGCTGGAGGGTTCTGTGTGACCC
>NZ_JBHXMY010000995.1:0-1276 GCF_042720195.1 Nocardia sp. NPDC058497
TCGGTTACACGCCGTAGGTTCACGGTCGGAGTGATGCCCAGTTTCGTGAACTCTTCGAGCTCGCGGACCGCCAGGCGCGCCGGTGCCGGGTCGATGACAAGTACTCGGGGCGCCGAGGGTGCTGAACTGTCGGTCACCCCAGATCACCCCACCGTCCGCACAGCACGGACCGGGAAAGGGTGATCGATCAGGTCGTCGCGCCCCAGGGTGGTGTGTTGGAAACCGCGCATATCGCCCGGCGTGCGGTTCGGGCTGACGATGGCCTGCGAGAGGAACGCGGCCTCGACCGCGTCCAGTCTGCCGTCGAGCTCGCCGAGGCTGCCCGCGCCGACCAGGAACACTGCATCCCGGTCGCTTGTCGAGGTAGTCGATCCGCTCGTGGTCGCGCCCAGGTAGGAGAAGTAGCGTGTGTACTCCACTCCCGGCATTTCCAGCAGCTGGCTGGTCCGCGGCAGGTCCAGCACCACACCGCTGGTCAGCTTGGGATGAACGGTGCCAACCTCCAGCAGCGGTTCGTCGGAGCCGATCGTCGGAGCCGATCCCAAGCACAGGTCCAGGGACGCGGCAGCCAAGGATGTCGCCCGTGAGTGGCGTACTTCTTCTTCGATCGATGCGCCACCGCGGCGTGCGGCGCACTCACTGAACACCAGCCGATCGTCGGCGGTCCGGAAGAATTCGAGGTGAAACAGACCCGTTCGAAGTCCGAGGGCGGCAAGGGAATCGCTGGCGAGTTGGGTCGCGCGGGCTGCCAGATTCGGGTGGGTGGACTCGGTGCACCGATACATGCGCAGGTTCTCGCCCATCGTGACGGTGTCCAGGCACGGTCTGGAGTACCGTCCCAGAGACGCGAATTCGACCCGCCCGTCGGTGACCCATCCATCGAGAATGTATTCTTCGCCGTCGATGTACTGCTCGACGAGTAGACCATTCTTGCCTGCGGCGCCGGCGAAGAAACGAGTCACCGCTCGCGTGAACGCGCCAGGATCGTCGACCTTTTCCGTGGATTCGGTTCCCGCACCTGCGGTGGGTTTTAGCACGACCGGGAATCCGAAGTCGGCCACATCCTTCGGCTCCGGTGCCGTGCGGAATACACGGGCGCGCGCGACGTCGACTCCCCTCTCGGTCAATCGCTGTTTCTGCAGGTACTTGTCGCGCATCAGGACGGCCACGTCGACACCGATGCTCGGGTTACCCATTGCCGCCGTCAGGGAGGCAGCCATGGTGATGCTGAACTCGTAATTGGTGTGAATCTCATAAAAACATATAAAAAAGATAA
>NZ_JBHXMY010000996.1:0-1275 GCF_042720195.1 Nocardia sp. NPDC058497
TGTATTCCGGTCTGGTGGGCTCGGTTTTGTTTATAACAGCCAGCCCGAGTGATCCGTTTGTAGCGACCCCTTCGGGGGCTGATCCCGGCCGAGTGCACTCGGCCGGGATCTGCCGAGTGCAGAGCTTGCGGTCATGACACAGTCCAATGGCGCCGAACCCATAGAGCTTCGAGCCTGTCCGAGACGTGCTCAGCACCGGGCGGCAGGTCGATCGAGTGCACAGCGTCCCAAACCCTCGCCATCACGGACCGGACCGTGTCCTGCGCGACTCGCGGCGCCAACCCCCACGAGCGGGCTTCGGCCACGAGATCGGATTCATCGACAACATGAATATTGGTGCGCCCGTGCTACGTCCGCCAGCGCGGCGGTGGTGCTACCCGGATGGGTGCCCAGCGCCGCCCACAACGCCCGTGGTGCGGGTTTGCGCAGCACGGGCACAACCGGCCGCACCGAACCGTGTTCCGGGGCGGGCGCGGTGGTTTCCGGGGCGGGCGCGGCTGGTGCCGGGGGCACGGTGGTGGTGGTGTTCTTCTTGGACATGGCAGGTCCCTCCAGTAATGGGGTTCGTGAATTTCCGGTGATGTCCCGGTCGGGACAGGAACCACACCGATGGGGCGAATTCCCCGGGGCGGTGTTGTTCCGGGTTCCATGGACGCTCGATGCCAGGGCCGATGTCAAGCGGAACGTGGAAAGAAACTCCGGTCCCGATTTACCCTCGGCTGTTTCCGAATGCGAACGGCGCGAGTGGAATTCGGCTCGCCGGCAATTGTTGCGACGAGACGAAACCGGGCTCACGCCGACGGCCTCGCCGCGGTTCCCGAATCCACGCGAGGCCACGCCGTACTCGCCGGCGACCCGCGAGTACGGCGTCCGCATCCGAGGTCGGTGCTGCGGTAGCGTCACGAGCCGAATCTGCGTGTACACCGAATCTGCTGGACGTTCTCACGCGATGGGGGAGTTCGAGATGGGCAGGGAACCGATAGGCCGGGAAGCGGCCGACCGGATCGGCGCAGCCGCCGACCGAGACCCCGCCTCCATGACGGCGATATCGGGGTTCGCCAACCGTGCCGATGCCGCCGCCGCCCGCAACGACTACGACGACGAGGACGACTGGGGCCCGAAACCGGCCTAGGCAGTGTCTCGAAGTCCGGGGGCACCCGCGCACCCGCCGAATGAAGGTGCCCTCGATCGCGTCGGCCGACCAAAGGTGCCCGGCATTCGGGGTACCCCGGCGAAAGAATGGGCACTTGTTCGCCGATTGGCGACTGATAGTCG
>NZ_JBHXMY010000997.1:0-1272 GCF_042720195.1 Nocardia sp. NPDC058497
CATCTGAACCCTGCCGTGCGTCACGACATGGTGTTTCTGTTCGACGTCACCGACGGCAACCCCAACGGTGACCCCGACACCGGCAACCAGCCGCGCATGGACATCGAGACCAGCAACGGGCTGGTCACCGACGTCGCGATCAAACGCAAGATCCGCGACACCCTCGCCCTCGCCGCGGCAGACAACCCGCGGTACGGGATCTTCGTCGAAGCCGGACACGCCCTCAACACCCGACTGGCCGAGTCCTACACCGCCAACGGTTTGAAGCTCAAGACCAAGATCACCCCGGAACAGGCAGCGACCGCGCGAGCATGGCTATGTGACCGCTACGCCGACATCCGCTGGTTCGGTGCGGTCCTGTCGACCGGCGATACGAACGCGTTGGGCAGCATCCGAGGACCGTTGCAGTTCGGGATGGCCCGGTCGATCGATGCGATCCTGCCCGCGACCCACACCATCACCCGCGTCACCCAGACCAGGGAAGAAGACATCGCCAAAGGCGAGTCCACCGAGATGGGATCCAAATGGACGGTCCCCTATGCCCTGTACAAGGCAGAGATCAGCTACTCGGCGGCCCGGGGCACCCAAACCGGTGTCGACAGCAAGGATTTCGAGCTGCTCTATCAGGTGATGGAGATGATGTTCGATCATGACGCTGCCGCCTCGCGTGGCCGGATGGTGTCGCGGGGCCTGCACGTGTTCAGCCACGACAACGCCTTCGGCAACGCCCCGGCCCACAAACTCCTCGAACGCGTCGAAGTCAGTGCGGCTGAAGGGCGTGACCCGAACACCCCGCCGCGCCGATTCGGCGACTACGCCATCGACGTTGATACCGATGCGTTGCCGACCGGAGTGACCTACACGTCGGTGTTCGCCTGAGATGAGTCCTGTGGATGGTGTCGCGTGCTGGAGTGTGCCGCTCTCGGCGATCGAGCACTACGCTTACTGCCCACGCCAGGCCGTATTGATATGGCAGGAAGCGTGCTTCGAATCCAACACCGACACCGTCCGCGGCGACCTCGCCCACCACGCAGTCGACCGCGGCGGGGTGCTGACCGGCCGCAACGGTGTGCGGGTCTGGCGGTCCCTGCCAGTCTTCTCCGACCGGGTCGGAATGCACGGGATCTGTGACACCGTGCACTGGAGCGGCGACGGCCCTGTCCCGGTCGAACACAAGTCCGGCACCTACCGTCCCGGTGGACCAGCTGACCTGCAAGTCGCCGCACAGGTCCTGTGCCTGCGGGAAATGTTCGACAGCGACATCACCTACGG
>NZ_JBHXMY010000998.1:0-1272 GCF_042720195.1 Nocardia sp. NPDC058497
CCGTCCTGGTCACCCACGATCCCTTCGACGCGATGGTGCTGGCGGACCGGCTGATCATCGTCGAGAACGGCGCCATCGTCCAGGAGGGGGCGCCGACCGACGTGGCCCGCAGGCCGCGGACCGATTATGTCGCCGACCTGGTCGGGCTGAACCTGTATCAGGGCACGGCACAGGGAAACTCGGTCGATCTCGGCGGCGGCGCTGTCTTCACCGTCGCCGAACCCGCGCACGGCGCCGTCCACCTCGCCTTCGCCCCCACCGCGGTGAGCCTGTACCCGGAACGCCCCAGCGGCAGCCCGCGAAACACCTGGCAGGTCACCGTCACCGGCCTCGAACAGCACGCGTACACGACCCGGGTCCGGCTGTCGGGCGCCCCGGCCGTGCTGGCCGAGGTCACCCCCGCCACCGTCGCGGACTTGCGCCTGCACAGCGGCGCCCAGCTGTGGGCATCGGTGAAAGCGACCGAAATCCACACCTATCCGGCGTGATCGACACGCACTGTCCGCGACGTGTACTGACCGGAACCGGAGACCGATCGATCTAGGCTGAGCCCATGCGCCTGAGCACCCGAAACCAACTCGACGGCACAGTCCTCTCGGTCACGCGCGGCGAGGCCATGGCCGTGGTCCGCGTTCGCCTCACCGGCGGCGACGAGATCACCTCCTCGATCACCCGCGACGCCGTCGACGACCTGGAACTCACCGAGGGGTCCGCGGTCAAGGTCCTCATCAAATCGACCGAAGTCACCCTCGGCATCGACTGATACCCCCGATCGACCGACCCAGATCACTGAAGGTCACTTGAGCCGGCGCCACGTTCCACCCTGCCTGCTTCCGGCAGCCAGACCGGACTACAACCAATCCGGTGCACCGGAGAACCAGTCTTCGTCGGGTTGGTCGCCGGCTGTTGATGGCCATCGAGCGTCGACGGCATCCGCGGCTTGCTGGGACGGTATGCGCCGCACCAGGAGTAGATACAGGTACGCCTCTTCTGCGTACCGCTCGATGTCCTCCGAGCCATCGTCGGCTCTGGTGAAGTGGCCTTCGTCCAGCAGGGCGGCGAGTCGAGCCCGTTGGGCGGCGGCTTTACGATCCTGAGCGGCCGCGTGGTTCCGGCGGGCCGCCGACAGCCATGCTGGACGTTCTCGACGCAACCTTCGAATGTCGTCCCTCGTCCAAGGTCTGTCTCTTATAAACAAATGACACTTCCGAAGAATAGAGATGTGTATATATCGGTGGTAGACGTTTAATTAAAAAATGGGGGGGGGTGTGG
>NZ_JBHXMY010000999.1:0-1270 GCF_042720195.1 Nocardia sp. NPDC058497
CGTGGCGACAACCCCCTATGTGCTCGACCACATAGAATATTGCCTCGACACGATCAAGCAGCGCGTCCAGGTCGACGAGCTCTTCGGATGGACCATGGTCGCGCACGACGAGACCGAGGGCATGGTCCGGATCACCTGTGAGTCCGCGGACGGCGCGACCGTGGTGGTCGAGGCGAAGCGGCTGATCAAGGCCTACGGGTTCCGCATCGCACCGAATGAGCCGTTCGATGTCTCCAGCACGCGGGTGCGGTCGGTGTCGCCCGACTTCTGCGATCTGCACGGCGACGACATGCGAAACAGTGCTGCCCCGGTATGGATCATCGGTGGCGGCAAGACTGCCATGGACACCGCACTCGAGCTCATCACGGAGTACCCCGGCCGCGAGGTGAATCTCGTAGCCGGGTCGGGCACGTTCTTCCACAGCCGCGAGAAGCTCTTCCCCGCCGGTGCCCGAAGGTGGTGGGGCGGTGATCTTTCCAGCAGGCTCCTCAGAGAATCCAGCCGCCGATTCGACGGGACCAACGAGGCCGAACTGTGGGACTGGCATCGCACGGCATACGGCACCTGGGTTACCCCGGAGACCGGCAGCTTCCTGCTGGGAATTCTGTCGGAATCAGAGAAGTCGACGATCGCCGCGGGATTGCGCCGGGTGGTCATGGACTACCTCGTTGATGCCGTCGACGACCGCGATGAGACACGCCTGGTCTTTCGCAGCGGTGCGACGACGACCGTCCCGCCGGGCAGCTGGATAGTGAACTGCACCGGTTACGTGATGCGGCACGATTACCCCTACGAGCCCTACATCTCCAGCGGCGGAGCGGTCCTGTCGATCCAGCCCCGGTCCGCCACCATGTACCTGACCTCGATGATCGGCTACTTCCTGACTCACCTGATGTTCCTGGACCGGATCAGCGACACCCCGCTCTACGAACTCGACGTGCCGGAACTGGCGAGCAAGTCCAGAACCGTTCTCCCGTACACGCTGTTCACACTCACCCTGTACAACGCCGGCATCATCTACGACAACGTTCCGATCGCGGTATATCGCGATTTCGGACTCGACTTCGATCGCTGGTATCCCTTGCCACGCCGGATGGAGGCCATGGCACGGTTCGCGCTCACGCACCGCCGCGAAGCCGAACACCAGCGTCGCGCCCTGGACACCGTTCGCGACCGGTTCGATGTCCGCTGCGGCGCCCTGGTACAGGAGGGTCGGCACGGCGCCACGACCGAGGTGGCGAACCGAGGTCGCGGCGGCACCGTGTAAAAC
>NZ_JBHXMY010001000.1:0-1266 GCF_042720195.1 Nocardia sp. NPDC058497
GTATAAGAGACAGGTAGTAGTTCGACATGGTGCCGGAACTGCGGGCGCCCCTGGCCATGCCGAGGATGTAGCCGTCGTCGGAGGTGTTGGCGCCGATGAAATGCCAGACGACCAGGACCGCGAACACCAGCCAGTCGACCGGCCGCAGCCGCCACCAGCGCTGCGGCAGGAACCGGCGGGCCGAGCGGCCGTCGAGGGCGTCCAGCCGGTGCAGGGCGAACAGCGACAGCGCGGTCGCGAGCAGGCACAGCACGATCACGGCGAGCTTGATCCAGGTCGGCGAGGTCGTGTAGCGGGAATCGGCCACCACCTGCACCGCGAGGTCGGCGGGCGGGGCGCCGGTCAGCTCGCTGAAGACGCCGACCACCTGGGGTCGCAGGTCGGTGGGCACGGTCGCGCCGGCGGAACCGAGGCCCGTCGCGGTGACGGCGGCTTCCTGCGGCGAGATCGCGACGGAGATCGCGCAGGTGTTGCCGAGCACGTCGGCGAGTGGCGCCGTCCACAGCAGTGTCGAGCGCGACACCACATCGACGCGGCCGGGCCGGTCGGGAGTGTCGGCGACGACCTTGACGACGAAGCCGTACCTCTCCATGTCGGCCGACTGGCGCGGAATCGTCGACACGGCGACGCCGCCGCTCTCGGCGAGCGTGCTCAGCGCGGCGCACGGCACGGTGGCCGACAGGGCGGCGGGAGCGTAGGCGACCAGCGGGGATTCGATCGAGGTGATCGTGCCGCGCTGCGGCCAGGACACCGTCGCGGTGTCGACCCGGACCGGCAGGAACGGGATGGCGACCGCGCTCAGCACGCCGACGAGGGCGGCGACGAGCGCGACGATGCGCGCCCACCCGCCGAGCCGGGCCCGTCGCACGGGGTCCGAAGCATCCTTGGGCGGATGCCCCTGCCGCACCATCGTCTCTACCACGGGGCCCGATACTAGCGGCGCGGACGAAGGCGGTCGAAACCCCGACATCGGACCACCACTTCCCGCACCCCCGCCCCGCAGCAACCGGCCGACAGGAGCGGCCGAGAACTAGCGATCGCGGCGCTCCGACAAACCCAGCCCCGCACGCCCGACCCCCAAGGAGTGGCCGCCGCGTCAGCGGCGGGACCAAGAGGCCGCGAACTCGAGCGCGCCAGCACACCGCGTGTGCCGCACCAATCACCCAACCCGGCCCCGCACGCCCGGCCTCGAGGAGGGGCAGGCCGCGCAGCGGCCGTCGCGGCCGTCCCGCCGGTCAGGTGCCGTTGCGTAGGCGACATAGGAGC
>NZ_JBHXMY010001001.1:0-1259 GCF_042720195.1 Nocardia sp. NPDC058497
GTCTGCAACTCCAACGTCTGCCGTTCGGTGATCGCCGAGCGGCTCACCCTGGCGTTCGCGGCGGACAACGGCCTATCCGGGCTGACCGCGGAGAGCGCGGGGACGCGCGCGCTGGTCGGCTTTCCCCCGGAACCGCTGGCCGCGGAGACCATCGCCAGCCTCGGCGGCGACACCACCGGATTCAAGGCCAGAAAACTCAAGCCCGAGATGGTCGACCGCGCCGACCTGGTGCTCGCGATGACCGAATCACTGCGCGATCAGGTGGCCCAGCTCTCCTTCGGTGTCGGCCCGCGCGTCTTCACCCTCGCCGAGGCGCACCGCATCGCCAAGGTCACCGGCGCGAAATCCATTGCCGCACTGGACCGCGCCCGCGACGATCTGGCCTACGTCGGCCGGGAGAACATCGCCGACCCGATCGGCCTGTCCCCCGAGGCCTTCCTCGAAGTCGGCGACCAGATCGCCGAACTGCTGTTCCCCCTGCTGCAGGCGCTCGCGCCGCATGAGCAGACCAAACTCTCCGGCGACGACGAGCACCCCGGCCTGGTGATCGAACCGGCGCCCGCGCGTCCGCTCTCGGCCTTTCTGGCCGCCCAGCGCAGGCGCTGAGCGCAAGGCTGTTCGCCGGCCGCCCGAGGGATTACACTTCGGCGCGGACGTGCTGTTCCCCTTGCTGGTTCGACACACGACAGGAACTTCAGACATGCCGAAACGCATTTCGGATGTTTCGCTCCATGTGTATGTGACACCGGAAATTCTCGACCGCATCGTCGCCAGTGTCCGGACGGTCCTCGACGACCATCTCCAGGACCGCGACGTGTTCGCCTGGCGGTTCACCCTGCCCGTCGACGCGGCCGATCCCGTTCATCAGGAACTCGAATCACACTGGCGCGGTGCGCATCCCGGCGCCGAACCGGGCACCGAGACCACCTCCGAGATCGCGCTCAGCCTGGTCGGCGATCCGGCCGACCTCACCGACACCGATATCGCCGGCCTCGAGCACAGCCTGGCGCTGGCGGTGTACGGTGCGGCTACCGACGCCGTCGCGTTCGTGCTGCGCGCGGACCAGCGCACCGACGTCGAGCTCGAACTCGACCGCGAACACCGCTGAGGCGCGCGCTCAGCGGGCCGGGAAGTGCCGGATGACGCCTTCCTGCACCGTGGTCGCGCGCAGTACCCCACTGCGCGAATAGAATCGGCCGGTCGCCAGGCCACGCGAGCCCGCCGCGACCGGTGATTCGGTGGCGTAGAGGGTCCAGTCG
>NZ_JBHXMY010001002.1:0-1247 GCF_042720195.1 Nocardia sp. NPDC058497
CCGTGTCATCGGTGGCGGTGGCGTGCGGTGTCTGGGTGCTCGGGGTTTCGGTTGGGGTGGGGTTACCCGTGGGGCTTCCTTTATCGCCACCGGCGGGTGTTCCGGTATTTCCACCCCCCGGAGTCGACGGGTAACCGCCATCGCCGGCAACGATATTCGGCGCGGTCGGCATGAACGGCACACCGGTATCGGACTGCACGGCTACCTGCCCGTACACAGTCCGCAGGATCCGCCGCGCCTCCTCCAGTTCCTCGCCGTCCTCGAAATCGTTCTGCTTCATCTCGCCATCGGTAGGCAACGTCTTGCCCGTCAGCGTCGGACGCTGGGTGAGTCCGGGCATCAATGCCTGTGTCTGCTCCAGGCCGGTCTTCATCTCCGCGAGTTTGAGGCTGACCGCCGTCGCCGCAGCAGGCAGGGTGCTCGACTGCTTCGCATAGTTGTTCACCGCGGTGACCGCCGCCGACGCAGCCTCGCCCGCCCAGCCGTTCTCCCCATTGACCGTCGCCTCGAACGCTTTGTTGAACGCGACGATCGACGTCGACAGATCCGATCCGATCTTGTTCCACACCTCCGACGCACTGTTCACCACGGCCGGCTTCATCGCCGACACCGCCGCTTGAATCTCGGGCAGCTTCATGTGGTCGTAGCTGTCGACGGTCCCGGTGAGGTGGTTCGGCTGGGTCTCACCGTCGAAGATCGCAGCGAAGTTCGCCAGGTTCTGCGTCAAATAGATGACGCTACGTTCCTGGTTCCACTGCTCCTGCGCGGCGATCACCTTCGCTTTGTAATCCTCGTAGGTCATCAGTTCCCCCCGAGACCGTTGTATTGCCCTGCGTTGTAGTCGACTTGGGATTGGAAGTTGGCAATCGCTTTGAGGACAACCTCTTTGGCGGTGGTGACGGCTTCGATGTGCTGGGTGATAGTGTCGCGAAGGGACCGTTCTCCGCCTGCTGCGGTTTGCGAGAACTTCTTCTCCAGGATCAGGCTGGAGTTGAACGATCCAAATCCAGTGATCTGTTCGACTCTCGACACCTGTGCCAGGGCGTTCTCCAGTGAATCCAGATGGTCGTCGCATACGCGTGCGAGATTCGCGCCCACCTCTGGGTTGATCGACAGCTGACCGGACGCGGCCTGAGTCTCCAGCTTCTTCCACTCAGCTGGGTCGATATTCGATGACATCGTTCCCCTCAGTTGGCCTGAATATTCTGAACCAGAGCATCGGCGAGTCGCCGCGTTTCCTGGCAGGC
>NZ_JBHXMY010001003.1:0-1245 GCF_042720195.1 Nocardia sp. NPDC058497
CGACTACACCGCAGGCCAGGTGTAACCCATGATCAACCCCACCTCACACCTCGCAGGCGTCGACTTCCTCTCCACCTGGAAGCGCCAGATCGGCGACCTGATCACCGGCAACGGGGAGGCCGAAGCTCCTGATGCCGCCGAGGTCCAGAACAAGTTCAACGACCAGCGCGCGACGGTCCGCCAGAATGCCAAAGATCTCGGTTTCGACGGGGAATACCGCCCCAAGGCGGTGAACGGCACCGATGAGTTCGACAAGCCGGATCTCGCCACTTTGCGGGCGAAGGTAGACCAGATCAATCTCGAAGCCGTGACCAACTTGGTCGACGCGTGGAAGGAGATAGCGACCCGCAACACCACCTCGCTGGACGAGTTCCACAAGCAGATCACACGCGGCATGTCTCCCGACGTCTGGTCCGGTGCGGCGGCGGCCGCGGCCGCGCAAACCGTTGCGGCATATGGCAACACCGGTAAGCGGGTCACGACAGCGGCGGCCCTCACCAGCAATAAACTCGACGAACTCCGCACCGGATTGGAGCCGACCAAGAATCTCGTGCCGTACCCGCCGGAGCATCGCAGCGGAGGCGACAATCTGCACAGCTTCCTGGCAGGCCGTGGCTGGCGCAATGACGATGTGGCGCAACGGAATGCGAAGGCCGAAGCTGTTCGCGTGCTCGAATCCGTCTACGCCCCGGTGATCCACGAATCCGACACCGACGTCCCGGTCATTCCCATCCCGAAAGCCATCGACGACAACAGTGGCGACCCCGGAAATCCTGGCAGCACAAGGCAACCCGATTCAGGCAACCCGTCGTCCGGCACGCCCGACACGACGCAGCCGTCGGCGGCGGACCCCGGCACCACCCCGGAATCAACTGACGAAACGCCTGACACAACGACTGACGACGACACGCCTGACACCACGACGTCAGAAGACGACTCGTCCCCCGAATCCACGAACCCGCAGTCGACCGACCCCACAGCGACAACACCTTCCGGTGTCAACCCCGCCGCGGCCGGCGCCGGGAGCCCCTCCGGAACCCCCGGCGGCGGGGGCAGCCCCGGCGGTGGTTCCCCTGGCACGGGCGCTCCGTCCCCCGGCGCCGCGGTCCCCGGGTCGCCCACGACCGCGGGCAACCCGTCGGGCGTTGCGCGGGTGGCTGGTTCGACCGCGGGCGCGGCAGGTCGCGCCGGTATGCCGGGCATGATGTCGCCCGGTGCGCGAGGCGGAGGCAAGGACGATGAGTC
>NZ_JBHXMY010001004.1:0-1242 GCF_042720195.1 Nocardia sp. NPDC058497
AAGGGCGAGCCACTGACGGTACTGTCCTACAGCTGCCGGATTCCAGGCGGGCCACGTATTATTCCTTCATGGTGGGGAAGTTCCTCGAAGGGCCGATCCCGGTGCGGGCACATGTGCGGTTCGCGGTGCGCCGGTGGCTGTGTTGGGTCCAGTGCACAATCGCGATCACCGATGAGCCTGCGGGTCTCGACCGGATCCGCCCGATCCTCGGATCACGCGGATGGACCCGGCTTCGGCAGGTCTCGCTGGAATCCGGTGCGGCAGAAGAACTGTATGCCCGCACGATCCGGGTCACGCCCGTCGAGCCGCTGATCAAGCGGGCGGTGCATCGGCAGATCTGGGCAATGGAGGTCGTCCTCGCCCGCAGTTGCTCCGAGGCCCATATCACCATGGTCTGCCTGGAGTGGCCCCGGTTGCGCCCTGACGATCCGCGGCCGCAGATGTTTTTCGCGGTCAGGCCCCGCGAAGGCGGCGTCCGTCGGCGGGCGACGTGACGATCGACCGGTGCTGCGTGCGCCGCCGCCGTGCCGGAAGCCGAGTCGACCGCCACGTCTGATTCGGTCGGCGTGTGCCGGTGGCTATCAGCCGAATGGTGAAGCAGCCGAACTGAACTCTAGATTGTAGTTGCCGTCGGGGGTACACGGACATGATCAAGATGCCGCCACGAGCGGCGTGGTGACGGATCATCTCGATCAGAGGGGTGCCACCATGGTCTGCGGTGAGGGAGATGTATTCGGCGAAGTCGTCGCCGCCGACCGCGGTGTCGGAGAAGTCGAAATGGCTGTCGTAGCCGACCGCGTACACCGCGTGTGAGGAGCCCTCCGGTTCAGCGGGATCGGCCGGCAGACGCGGAATACCGTTGGACGACAGATAGGTGCCCTGGTCCTTGGCCCACACCAATGCCGGCGGGATCGGGTCGGGCTTGTCGTCGTCCCACTCGGGCCAGGAATGCTCGGGGGCTGCCATCGCGTGCTCGGCGATCACGCTGACCTGACGCAGCGGGAACCACAACTCGAACTTGCCTAACCGTAAGGTCATCGTTGATCCTATTCTGTCGGTGCAGGATTCAGTCGATGGCTGCGAGTTCGGCCAACAGTTGTGCGGTATCGGTGATCAGGCGTGCGCGGCCCGGCGCCACCAAGGCCCCCCCACCCCCCCACCCCCCCGGGGAGGGGGGGGTTGTGAGGGCGAAACACCGCCCCGACGAACACGTTGACCACTAGGGGGCGGTATATGGTACCC
>NZ_JBHXMY010001005.1:0-1242 GCF_042720195.1 Nocardia sp. NPDC058497
CAGAACTCGCCGTTGTTCGAGCGCGACACCGCGGCGTAGTGTGTCTGCGTGTTCGGCGGGAGGAGTGGTTTACGTTCCTCTACGCCGAATCTTGCGGCGACTGTATCGATTTCCTTGCGAAGCTCGCGTGCATTGCGGCCGCCGCGAACCGCCGCCAAAGCGACCTTGGAGAGTTCGGCGGCGGCCTGCGCGAGTTGCTCGGCATTCGTGGCGCGTTCGTTGACGATTTGCACGCGAGGAGATTGGCCCCAGAGCTGACTTAGGAGATCGTGTGCATCCGACGACTCGTGCCCGGCGACCGGTTGGACGGGTCGGGGCCGTTGCAGTCGCCAACGAGCACGATCTCGCACTTGCCGGTTCCGGATGACGACGTCGAGCTGCAAGTCGTCGGGCAGGTCGGCAACAGCTCGCCCGATGGCAATCAGCGACGCCTCAATGTTTGTCGGTGCCTGGTCAATCGCGACCCCGACTTGTCCGTCCTCTGTGACCCAGGCCAATCCCGCCGTGCTCGAACGGGCCGTGGTGCTTGCGCTGACTGCGACCAGCAGGGCGTCCGCACGGGTGGAACCAGACCGTTCTGGCTGCGCCTCGCCGGTGTCGGCAATGTCGCTCGTTTGCTTATTGTCCGGCTCGGCGGCCTCAGCAACCGAAGTTGCTTGTGGCTCCACGTGCTTAGTCCGCTGGACCTTGATGTCTTGTGCCAGCTGTGGCGCGCAGTCCGCACACGGAAAACTCGACCGAACCTCCGGACAGCTCCGCTGGTGGGAGAGAACCACGCGCAGCACCACGTCCCAGAGTTCGGGATGCAGATGGGCGTGGACTTCGGCGGCGCGTTGGAGGTAGTCGGCCCGACGCCGCATGAACACCGTCGACCGCGAGAGCTCGCGGGCCTTGATTCGTGAGTCAGCCACAACGAGCTCACATTGGTGTTGACGGCGCGCAAACGTCGCCGCGACCATGTACGCCTGCCGGACTGCGGCGAAATGGGCGGAAGTTCGCTCGTTGGATGCGACAGCGTGTAGGCGCTGCTCGGCCTCCCCGTTCCGGAGGCGAATCTCCCGCTCCGCCTTCGCCGCCAGCGCTGAACGCCGCTCCGAAATCTCAGGGTCGTCCGGCATCCAGCCGGGAGTCGACGCCTCCCTTAGCATTTAGGCGTGGTACAGGGTGTCGTCCATTTAGCGGTAGGTTAGGTCAAGGTCGGATGCGTGGTCGACAAAACCGACGCCACCAGCCCACCCCCCT
>NZ_JBHXMY010001006.1:0-1238 GCF_042720195.1 Nocardia sp. NPDC058497
ACGGTGACGAATACCGTCGCGGTCACCGCCAACCCCGCCACCGTGAAGGTCCCGGTGACGCGTATCCCGTCCGGGCTGTCGGAGACAGATTCCACGCCCGACGGCGCGAAGCCCCGCACGACGTCGTAGGGAACAACAGCCGTCGCCGTCGCCGTGGCCGCGACAAGGTTCGACGTGCGGTTGCCGAGCACGTCGCTCAGCGGCGCGGAGACGTCGGTCAGCACGACATCGAGGTGGCGGACGGAAATGTTGTCCCCACTCCAGTCGCCGACCCGGATGTCGATCTCCGGATAGTTGCCGTCGGCGGCCTGGGTCAGAAACGGAAACCCGCGGATATCGACGTCCGGTGGGTGCGGAAGGTTGTACTCGGCCGCCACCTTGCGGCCGATCTCGTTCTGCACCACCACGACTGCGACCCGATCACCGACGATCAACCCGATCACCGAGACGACGATCAGTATCAGCACTGTGCGCATACGCTCACCCTCTCGACCATCCCACCATCATGCTGTGCCCCCGGGCCCGGTCTGCACAGCTCGGCCGCCTGTCACACGGAGGAGCTCGAGTTTGCCCGCGTCGGGGGTTGTGGCCGCGGCGGTGTAGGTCACCATGTACAAGTCGGCGCCCGGCACCAGGAGCACGTCGCAGTCGAGTAGGAGTTCTCCGACTTCGGGATGGATGATCGTCTTCCGATCGGTCACATGTTGTGCTGTGGTCGCCGTCGCCCAGAGGTGCGCGAAGCCGGGCGAACCTTGTCGCAGGTCCTGGACCAGTCGGCTGAGGCGGGCGTCGGCGGGATAGCGGGTCAGCGCGTCCTTCAGGTCCGCCACGATCGACGTCGCGAACGCGTCGTCTCCGCGCTCGGAACGAATCGGCCGCATCGCCGCACGCGCGGCGCCGTGGCCGAAGAGCGCGAGCGCGAGATTTCGTTCCGGCGCCGGGATCACGGCGGGATCACCGTGCAGAGCTGTCCACATGCTGTTCCACCACACGAGGGACCAGTCGGCGGTGAACACGCCGATCGGGATGTCACCGAGGCGAGTGGTGAGTCGTTGAATGCCGGCGGGAACGTGGTCGCTGATGGTCCCGTCCTGCGGCGGTAGCTGTCCCGCACTGCGATACAGCTGATCGCGCTCGGCCCGGGACAGCTGCAGAGCCCCGGCGAGCGCCGCGACGACCAGAGGTGATGGGTCCAGTGTCTTATAAACAACACACGCAGCCGACGACTAGAGAGGTGT
>NZ_JBHXMY010001007.1:0-1232 GCF_042720195.1 Nocardia sp. NPDC058497
CGCCCCTCCAGCTTGGGGGGAGGGCCTTTTTGCGTTCCCGGTCCCGTCACCTAGAGTTTTGGGGTGCGCCTTGTCATTGCTCGTTGCCAGGTCGACTATGTCGGTCGACTGACCGCCCACCTTCCGATGGCTCGCCGATTGCTGCTGATCAAGGCTGACGGGTCGGTGCTCGTGCATTCCGACGGCGGCTCCTACAAGCCGCTGAACTGGATGAGCCCGCCGTGCTGGCTGGAGGAACGCGATATCGCGACTCTGGTTCCCGAGGAGCTGCCCAACGGTGTGACGCCGCTGCGGGAGGGCAAGACGGCGCTGCCGGACACCATCAAGGCGCTGTGGGTGGTGACCAACAAGGCCGGCGAGGAACTGCGCATCACCATCGAGGAGATCGAGCACGACTCCTCGCACGAACTCGGCGTCGACCCCGGCCTGGTCAAGGACGGCGTCGAAGCGCATCTGCAGGAGCTGCTGGCCGAACACGTGACGAAGCTGGGCGAGGGGTACACCCTGATCCGGCGTGAGTACATGACGGCGATCGGCCCGGTGGATCTGCTGTGCCGCGACGCAGACGGCGCGACGGTGGCGGTGGAGATCAAGCGGCGCGGTGAGATCGACGGCGTCGAACAGCTCACCCGCTACCTCGATCTGCTCAATCGCGATCCGCTGCTGGCGCCGGTCGCCGGCGTGTTCGCGGCCCAGCAGATCAAGCCGCAGGCGCGCACGCTCGCCGAGGTCAGGGGGATCCGCTGCCTCACGCTCGATTATGACGAGCTGCGTGGCACGGAGAGCAACGTTTTCCGCCTTTTCTAGGCTGGGAACCATGCCGCGACGTAAACCACGCTCCGGGCGACGTAGCGATCCGGCGCCCATCGGGGACGTGTACGGGCGCACCGAGGACGGGCCCGGCGACGAAACCTACATCGTCCGAACGGTTCCCGGCGCCAGGGCGGTCAAGACGTATCGGTGCCCTGGCTGTGATCACGAGATCGCGCCCGGCGTCGCCCATATCGTCGCCTGGGCCGCCGAGGGCGGCGAGGACGACCGCAGGCACTGGCACCAGGGCTGCTGGAACAGCAGGCGCACCCGCGGCATCACCCGCCGCTGGTCCTGACCCGCAAGACGACGAAAAGCGAATTGGGGGGGGGGCGGGGCCGGGGGGGGGGGGGGTGGGGGGGTAATGCGTGGGGGGGGGGGTGGTGGGGGGGGGGGCGGGGTGTGCGGGGGTGGTGGGGTGT
>NZ_JBHXMY010001008.1:0-1229 GCF_042720195.1 Nocardia sp. NPDC058497
GAGTCGCTGGTGGCGGTCCGCGTCATCCAGGGCATCGGCGGCGGCATGCTCATGCCGCTGGGCATGACGATCATGACCCACGCCGCGGGCCCGCAGCGGATCGGCCGCGTGATGGCGGTGCTCGGTGTGCCGATGCTGCTCGGACCGATCTGCGGCCCCATCCTCGGCGGCTGGCTCATCGACTCCTTCAGCTGGCACTGGATCTTCCTGATCAACCTGCCGCTGGGTGTGGTCGCCCTGATCCTGGCCTACATCGTGTTCGCGCCCGACAAGGCGAAGCCCTCGGAATCGTTCGACTTCCTCGGCATGCTGCTGGCCTCGCCCGGCCTGGCGCTGTTCCTGTTCGGTGTCTCCTCCATCCCGGAGAAGGGCACGGTGCTCGCCGCCCGCGTGCTCATCCCGGCGATCATCGGCGCTGTGCTGCTGGTGGCTTTCGTGTTCCACGCGCTGCGCACCGAGCATCCGCTGATCGACCTGCGCCTGTTCCGCAATCCGTCGCTGCGTTTCTCGGTGCTGACCATGTCGCTGTTCGCGACGGCGTTCTTCGGCGCGGGCTTCCTGCTGCCGAACTATCTGCAGCAGGTGCGCGGTGAGACGGCCTTCGATTCCGGCCTGCTCATGGCGCCACAGGGTATCGGCGCCATGCTGACGATGCCGATCGCGGGCTTCCTGGTCGACAAGATCGGGCCGGGCAAGATCGTCATGTTCGGCATCACCTTCATCACCATCGGCCTGGCGGGCTTCACCCAGCTGCACGCCGACACGTCCTACCTGATGATCGGCGCCGCGCTGTTCGTGATGGGTCTGGGCATGGGCTGCACCATGATGCCGGTGATGACCGCCGCCATCCAGACCCTCTCGCACGCCCAGGTCGCGCGCGGTTCGACCTTGATGAACATCATCAACCAGACCGCGGCCTCGATCGGCACGGCGACGATGTCGGTGGTGCTGGCCGCCCAGCTCAACGACCACCCCGAGGCCAAGATCGCCATCGCCTCGAACGCCCAACCGGACATCGCCGCGCAGGTGCCGCTGTCGGTGATCGAGCAAGGGCTGGAACTGGCCGCCGACGCGTTCAGCACTACCTATTGGGTCACCGTGATTCTCGCGGCGCTGACGCTGATCCCGGCGTTCTTCCTGCCGCGGAGCAAGCCCAAGGCTCCGGTCGACGCCGAAGCCGTCGCGCTGGTCTGACCCCTCGCACGGCGAAAGCCCGGACGGAACCTGGT
>NZ_JBHXMY010001009.1:0-1223 GCF_042720195.1 Nocardia sp. NPDC058497
TGGTAGGTGCTCGCAACATGGTGCGATGCTCGACGTCCCACACCGAGATTTGGCAGTCCTCCGATGCGGAGACCAGTCGTGTGCCGTCGTGGGTGAACACCAGGGATCTGACACGACGGGTGTGACCAGTGAGGACTGCCATCACCGTTCCGGACTCGGCGTCCCACAGCCGGATGTCGGCGTCATCGCCGCCCGTGGCGACAACGGAGCCGCCGGGGGCGACAGCAGTGGCGTGAATCCACCCGGTGTGCCCGCTACAGCGGCGGGCGGGGGTTCCGATTGCGGGATCCCACAGCTTCAGCACTCCGTCCTCGCCACCAGAGGCCAACATCGAGCCGTTCACTGACACCGAAACGATCGCCCCGATGTGGCCGGGGCTTTGGTTGTCCGCTGAGACAACACGTTCGACGTCGAAGCCGCTGCCAGAAGTTGTACAGACCGGTTCAAGTCCGGTTCTTGCTGCAATGACCCGCAGAGTCGCCAGTATATCGGTGCGGTCAGCCAGTCCGTGCAACAGAAAGCCAGCCGCGGTTAGTTCGCGACCAGGGCTCGAGCTTGGGTGACTAGACAGAATCTGGTAGTCGAGAGCGAGTGTCTGATGTCCGTACCTGTGCACCTTGTCTGCGAGGAAGTCCAACGACCCGAACGTGGTGTACAGCTCGTCGCGTAGGTCCGCGCGATCCAGGTGGTAGGAAAGCCACCGCCACAGGTAGTCAACTTCTTGTGCGTCGCCCCACCGCGTACTCGCAGGGCGGAAGGCGTCGAGCAGAGAGCGATGTATTGCCTGCTGACCGTCGCCGGACAGGTGCCGCAGGTAGGTCACGAAGACGTCGTGCAGAACGATGGCGTCTTGGCCGGCGAGATGGGCGCTGATCATCGAGCGATCGGCGAGAACCCGGCAGAACCGACGAGTGCTCGACAAACTCCAGCCGTGTGCGGATTTCCACCACTGGGCCAGGACGGGGATCGGGATTGGTATCGAGGCCGGGAATACGGACAGGTCGAGGTAGCGGTCGTCGAGTCGGTCGGTTCCTGGGATGGTGACGTGCTCGACGAGGTTTCGTAGGCTCGCCGAGATCGCGTGGCCGATCGCGGTGCTGCGTTGGTCGGTGTCCCAAACGTCGAAGGCGCCTGGCCCATCCGCCTGCAGCATCTCGCCGGCGGCGGCGAGAGCGGCGCACAAGGTGGCTCCCGAACGGATGTCATGGCCGACCGCGGCGTTG
>NZ_JBHXMY010001010.1:0-1222 GCF_042720195.1 Nocardia sp. NPDC058497
CCCGCCAATACCACCCGCCGATTCCCGAACGCCGCAGAATGATGCAACCCGAAACCGGCCTGCGCGAAGGTCTTACCCAAACCAGTCGGTGCCGCCAACCGAAACACCCCCGGCGCTCCCGACGCCGCAGCCACCGACGCTGCATACACCTCCTCACGCAACCCACCGACCCCGCCGCCACGAGAAGCGATCGCCGCAACCCGATTACGCTCGAAACGCTCCACCAACACCGACATGTCCGCATGCGCCGCCACCCGCGGCCCCGCCAATCCCTCACGGTGAGCACCGGTGTCGAGATGATCGGCATCCACCATTGCCGAGAACATCATCCGCATCCGCATCTCGGTCACCGTGCCCGCAACCTCACCCCAACCCGTCGGCAGCAACCCAACCTCGCACAACACCGACGAAGCCTCAGGAACACACCGGAAGAACCGCTCCACGGTCCCCGAATCATCCTCAGCCGCGATCTTCGCCAACTGTCCTCTGAACTCGGTGAGGTCGGTCAGCCCACCATGGTGCCCAGCGATCGTCATCGCGTACACGCTCACCCGCGGTGTAAGCAGATGTGCACCGAATTCCTTGTGCGGCACACCAACCGGTGCGTCCGTGCCATCCACCACAGCCAACCGGTCCTGCCACGCACACGATGCCTTCCCCGCGTCATGAAACAGCCCGACAGCATATGCCAACTGACCCGCCCCGAACTCTTCAGCGAACCA
Source organism: Nocardia sp. NPDC058497 (assembly GCF_042720195.1). NCBI lineage: Bacteria > Bacillati > Actinomycetota > Actinomycetes > Mycobacteriales > Nocardiaceae > Nocardia > Nocardia sp. NPDC058497. The sequence goes on from NZ_JBHXMY010001010.1 coordinate 723, forward strand.
ACCTGCCCACCACGCCGTCGACCGACAATGCTCACCCAAACTACGACGCCGACCAGACACACCGCTACGGCTATGCGCCCAAACATCCACCGCCACAAGCTAGAACACACCACCGACAACCCACCCACATCACCTGACCATCGAGCAACAAGGCCCGACCAGAACCTCCCAATACACCTAGGCACCTGGTTGAATGCTGGGATCTCGCCGGGTCATCGGCTACTAGCACCGCCTCCCTATCCGAGCAGGTGCTCGCTGCCGCCGCGGTTGGCCCGCCCGCCGCACCGAAGCGCGCGGCACAGTTGGTCGAGCAACGGTGGATCCTCGGTCAGCTCACCTGTCAAGATTCTCGCCGAGCTATGAGGCCCGGCGCCGCGGGCAGGTTGGCGTGACGACTTCGCCAGACCGGCAGAGATGAAATTCTCTGCCGAGCCGTGAGGCCCGGCGCGGAGTTCAATGCGGCGGGCGTGCTGGTGGCGCGGGGGGGTGGGGGGGGCGGC
>NZ_JBHXMY010001011.1:0-1221 GCF_042720195.1 Nocardia sp. NPDC058497
GATGAGCGCCCTAGCCGATACCGCCTCGATGGGAGGAAACATCGGCGAATCAAAGGATTGGGCAAATTCCTATGACGAGGCTACTTCCCGAACATTCGATGCAACGCAGATTCTCATCCAAGCAATGGGAAACTATGCCAATGTTCTACAGACGCTCGGATACATCTATGCCGTTTCCGACTGGGAATCCGGAAGTAATCGTCCAGCCCCGGTAGAGCCAACCAAATTTCCCGCCACTTGGCAGACCTGCACGGTACCACCCCCTTCCGCTGGCGGTCCCACAAGCGGCCTATTCGATGACCTGGGATTCGCGCTCAGCGCCCTCAGCGACTATGGGGTCCCGATTCCCGACGGAGAGCCCACCAAGCTACAGCACGCAGCCGACGTCTGGAATCAGCTCGCATCACCTCGAGGAATCAAGAACTCCCTTCGCTCCTCACCTCGCTAGCAAGTAGTTTCGAAGCCGAAACAGCGCCTGCGCTCGAGCACGTAGACGACGACATCAAAAAGATGGCGGCGGCGGCAACAGCCTTGCTGGATTCGTACGTCGATCTCGAAACTGCGTGTCGTGAGCAAAAGAATGCACTCGATCAGCTTCGCCGGGACCTCGAAGCAAAGGCACGCCAGCTAGCTAACGATATCGCCATCATGATTGCACAAGAGGTCGTCGAAGGCGTAATCGTAGGGGTGGTAGCCGGCGCCCTGACCCTGGGTTTTGGAGCAGCTGTCGTCACCGCGGCCAAGGCCGCGAAAACTATGGCCAAAATTGGCTTGAAAGTAAAAGAGCATGCAGGTGACGTACGCCGAATAATCGACGGCTGTAGTTTCAGGAAAAAGGTCGACGTCAAGAATCCTCCCGAGGCCCACGAGGCCGAAATGGAACGAATAAACGACCTGACCCCAGATGCCAAAGATGCGCCTGGCGACCAGGGTAAACCCAAGGGTGCCCCACAGGAGGCCCCACCTGTACACGACGGGAAGCAAGGTAAACATATCGAAGGGCACCCCAACTACATACCTGGACGAAGTAAGCTGACCGAAGATCCCAATGAGCTTGCCCAATCTGCGGGTACGGGAGATCCCGTCGGAAGGGTACCTCGCGGCGACGCCGGGTTCAAAGAGCGGGTAGACTTCGGCCGGGAAATCGGCCAATATGCCGACCCTCAAACTGGACAGCTCACCCCACCACCGAAGGGCATAATCACCTATGCAGGCGATGGA
>NZ_JBHXMY010001012.1:0-682 GCF_042720195.1 Nocardia sp. NPDC058497
GGGGGGGGGGGGGCCGGGGGGGGGGCCCCCCCGCGGCGCGCGCGCGGGGGGGGGGTGGTCGTTATTTACGCCTGGGCGGGGGGGGTTGTGGTTTTTGTTGGGGGTGGTTGGGGCCCGCGGCCCCCCCCCCCCCGACTGCTCAGTTCACCTGCCGCGCACAATCTCCTCGCCGACCTTTCCACGCTCAAATCCAGCCCATTGCTTCGAGTGGTCGGCGGCACCGATCTGATCGTCACCCGGTTGTCCGCCCCCATCGCACGTGCGAATCGACACCTGCGCCACGAGCTGACCGAGATCGTGCGCCACGCCGCACACGTCGAAATGACGTTCTCGACCCCGGACGGAGAGGTGCGAGAAGAATTCGATGCTGCCATCGTGACCGTGCCCCCACACTTGTTGTCACAAATCGACAGCGACTTCCCGCCTGAGGTTCTCGCTGCATTGCACGTGCCTCAGCCGCGCCCCGCGATCAAGGTCTTCCTGACCTACCCACAGCGCTGGTGGGAGCGGAAGCTCGGCATCTTCGGGGGAACGTCCTACCCGGCGGACCCGGTCGAGGGCCGCGGGTTTCCCAGCGCCCGATGGTCGCAGGCGGGCGGGCCGCGCCCAGCCGACGGGCGCCAAAACCAACCCGCGCCCCAGGGCGCGCGGGGGCCCCCCGCGCGGGCCCCCCCCGGCCGCG
>NZ_JBHXMY010001012.1:692-1220 GCF_042720195.1 Nocardia sp. NPDC058497
CTGCCTACTGCCTCAAATCCAACGCCGCGACACTGGACGCGCTGGACCCACGCGATCGGCACACCGCTGTCCTCGAAACGATCGCCGCCCTGCACCCGGACATTCCTGCTGCCGCGGAACCCTCCGACGTGCAATCGATCTCGTGGTCACAGGTCGCGCATCTACAAGGCGCGTGGGTCAACTGGCCCAGCTATGAACATCACGCCTACACGAGGCTCGCTGCGGGGATGGGTTCGGTCCAGCTCGCGGGCGACTGGCTCAACCCTCTGACTGCATGGATGTCGGGCGCGTTCGCTTCTGCCACCTCTGCCATGCTCAATCTCATGAAAACCGTTGAAAGGTAACCAGAATGACCAGAATCCTCATCATCGGCTCGGACCGGTACGCGGTCGAAACGGCCGTCGAACGCGGCTATGACGTGGTCGTGGCACGGAACCTCAGCGCGACCCGCACCGGATTGCTGACCTTTCCTCCCAGCGTCCAGGAGATCAGTGTGAGCAACCAGGTCGATGTGGAAGCCGTCGCCAC
>NZ_JBHXMY010001013.1:0-1216 GCF_042720195.1 Nocardia sp. NPDC058497
CAGATTCGATGGTGTGCTCCGTGCGCGGCGGCTTGTATATCAAGCTGCTCAACCAGAGCCTTATCTGACTGGTCTGCGCCAGCCGCGCCGCAATGGCCCCGATCAAGGGCTGGAGCATGAAGCTTCCGAGATGGTTGCTGGTCAGTGCGACGTGATCGTTGAATCGGAGCTGATGAGGCGAGCCCTCGATCCAGTCGTCCATCTCGTCGAGCGTGATGGGTAACACCCTGTCGCGCTCGCCCCTGTGATGAGCCGCCACGGCGGCCGACGCGGCATCCACCACTTCGTCGGTGAACAATCGTGGTGTGACGAACCAGCCGTGCTGCTGATAGAACTCGACATCGTCGTCGGATGGGAGAAACTTTCGTTCAGCCGGTGACAAATTGAACATAATACCTCGTTCCAGTTTTACCTTACGCATCCCACAGCACGGGACAAATCGTGGGGTCGCTGTAGTCGAAATCGCCGTTCGGTAGCTTGCGGCACATCCTATCGTTGGCAGTAGTGAGCAATTCCCCCGCTTGATCGTGGACCGGTTGGTAGCGATTCACGCGATCCTGCATATCGACTGTTGCACCGACCCTGGCACGCCCGCTCAGATTGGGGCCGCTGCTGTGGAGCGTCAGGCAGTGATGGAAACTGACTTCTCCCTTGCGCAACAACATGGGAACGGTTCGCAGTGGCATGCCGGTGCGCTCGAGGCGGTCCTGCAACAACGCGGGATCGGCGCCGAAAAATGTTCGGCCGTATCTGATGGCACGAATGTCTTCGGTATCCGGCCAGCGGTGGCTTTCATCGATCATCACCACCGGACCCATGGACTCGTCACAGTCCTGTAGAGCGATCCACGCAGTCAACATATTGGTGGAGGTACAGGTACGCAGGTAGGCGCGTTCGGCATGCCATCCTATAGTGGTATCGCCGCCGGCGGTTTGTGGTTGCTTGTACACAATACTGCTCTGCCACAATCTGATCTGGCTCGTTTGCGCCAACCGCGCCGCAACGGCCGCGACTATCGGCTGCAGCATGAAATCGCGGAGGCGGCGATTTGTCAGCGCGACGTAATCGTTGAACCGGATCTGGTGAACCGCGCCCGGGGCCCAATCGTAGAGTTCGTCGATCGCGCCTGGTAGCGAGTAATCACGCTCGCGTTGGTGATGCGCCTCCAATGCAGTCAACGCATCGTCGATTGCTTCCTCGGTGAACAATCGTGGCG
>NZ_JBHXMY010001014.1:0-1215 GCF_042720195.1 Nocardia sp. NPDC058497
CGATCACGGTGAGCATCAACTGGGCCGACGGCGAAACCGATGTCGACCGGCACACCACCCGCACGCAACGTCGCGGCGGCAAACAGCAGATCGGACGCGCAGACCTCGGCTGGGACGGTCCGTTGCGACAATTCCGGCCGATCCTGTCCTACGACGAGCTCGGCGCCATGCTCACCGGCACACCGAGTGACCTGCACGACGCGATCTCGCGGGTGCTCGGCGTGGGACAACTCACCGACGCGATCGACCGAATCCAGGTCCGGCACAAGGCCCGCAAGGGACCGGGCGATGAGCTCGCCAAACAGCGCCGCGACCTCGCTACCGACGCCGCCGCGCTCGACGACAATCGCGCCGCCGCCGTTGCGCCCCTCCTGAAGAAGACCCTGCCCGACCTCGCTCGCCTTCGTGAGCTGCTGAACAACGCCGAGACCGACAACGGTCCGCTGGCCGGCCTCCGTGCGCTCGCACAGCTGCGCGCTCCCGCCACCTCCGACGATGCGAAAGCCGTCGCGAAACGTTTGCGATCGAGCATGACCGCGCTGGCCGAGCTCGGCGCCGCGGCCAGCGACAAGCAGCTCGCCACCCTGAACCTGCTCGAACAGGCCCTGCGGGTACACGCTGAGCACGGTGACATGACCTGCCCCGTGTGCCAGCGCGGCCACCTCGACAACACGTGGGCAACACGCAGTCGAGCAGCGGTAAGCGCCGACCGCGACCACCTGGCCGCGCTCGCTCAGGCCCGAAAACTGGTGGAGCTGGCACAGTCCGAAGCACTGGGCATGCTGTCGATGCCACCCACGGTTCTCGACCACTCCCCTGTGCCCGAACTCGACTCGGCTGTCGCCGCCGCCCGCACCGCGTGGAGCCAGTGGGGATCGATCACCTGTGGCGACACCGCGCCTACCATGCTGCAACTCGCCGACCACCTCGAATCCGAGGTCGGAAAGCTGGTCGAGGCAATCGATCAGCTCACCGAATCCGCCGCCGAATGCTTGTCCGCGCGCGAGGACAACTGGCAACCGCTCAACGCCCGCATCCGCGCTTGGTGTGCGGCCTGGGAAACATGGCTCGCGGACAAGCCGGTCGTCGACCAGCTTGCCGATGCGAAGAAATGGCTGCAGGACAACGACCTTCGACTGCGCAACGAACGGCTCGCGCCGATCCGCGAAGGAGCCATCCACGCGTGGGAAATGCTGAAGCAGGAAAGCAACATCG
>NZ_JBHXMY010001015.1:0-1211 GCF_042720195.1 Nocardia sp. NPDC058497
GGAAAACTGACACGCGACGAGACACGGGGACAATCGAACTGTGGGGCAGGATCGGACCAACTGGCCGCCGGGGGTGGTGATGCGCAGAGCTGGGGGACTACGCACACTCGAGGCGGCGCTCATCCGCGGCGGCCTCGGCCCGGTGGCCGGCGTCGACGAGGCGGGCCGGGGCCCGTGTGCCGGGCCGCTGGTGATCGCCGCGTGCCTGCTGGCGCCCAAGGCCTACGACAAGCTGTCCGGGCTCGACGACTCCAAGAAACTGACCGAGGCGGTCCGTGAGGAGCTGTTCCCGGTCGTTCAGCGGTTGGCGCTGGCGTGGAGCGTGGTGGTGGTGCCCGCCTGGGAGATCGACTCCATCGGCATCCACGTCGCCAATATCGAGGGCATGCGCCGGGCCGTCGCCGGTCTCGGCCACACCCCCGGTTACATCCTGACCGACGGTTTCAAGGTCCCCGGCCTGCCCGCACCGTCACTGCCGGTCATCGGCGGCGACGGCACCGCGGCCTGTATCGCCGCGGCGAGCATCCTGGCCAAGGTGACCAGGGACCGGATGATGGTCGAGCTCGACGGGCAGCTGCCCGGATACGGATTCGCCGCGCACAAGGGCTACAACACGCCCGAGCACACCGCCGCGCTGCGGCAGCTCGGACCCAGCACCGAACATCGCCGGTCCTGGCGCAATGTGCGCGAACTCGAGGTGCCGGGCGGTAGCCGAGTGGCTTCCCGCGCCGCGCATGCGCGATGATGTCCACTATGAACGCGGCGCTGCTAGAAGGAGGACGGCCCACCCGATGAGTGCTGAGGACCTCGAGAAGTACGAAACCGAGATGGAACTGTCGCTGTACCGCGAGTACAAGGACATCGTCGGCCAGTTCTCGTACGTGGTGGAGACCGAACGTCGCTTCTACCTGGCCAATTCTGTCGAATTGCGGCCGCAGAACGCCGACGGCGAGGTCTACTTCGAAGTGCGGATGAGCGATGCGTGGGTATGGGACATGTACCGTCCCGCGCGCTTCGTCAAGCACGTGCGAGTGATCACGTTCAAGGACGTGAACATCGAAGAACTGGAGAAGCCCGACCTCCGTCTGCCGGAGTGAGGGCGCGCCGCCGGCCTGGGGGTTTGGACAGCTCCGGCCGGGTGGCCACTGTTTTTTTGAGCCCCCCTCCGCGGGGGGGTGCCGGGCGGGGGCGGGCGCCGTGGAGGACACCGG
>NZ_JBHXMY010001016.1:0-1209 GCF_042720195.1 Nocardia sp. NPDC058497
GGTTCGCGCAGCGGCATACCGATACGAAGGAGTCGCGATGAGTCACCACGAGTTCACGCTGGTTCTCGACCACACGCCGTCCGATGACGAACTCGACTCGCTGTACGAAGCGGGACTAGATGATTCGACGCCGGAGTTCGGGCCACGAGCGACCCCGGTACTGCACGTACATCGCGATGCCGACTCGTTGGCATCGGCCATCGTCAGTGCCGTCGAGCAGACCGAGGCAGCCGGGTTTGCCGTAGTTGGTGTGCAGCTGCACGAAGGAAGGGCATGATGACGGATTCGCCCGACCATGTGGCGTGGCCGTCGTACGACGGTGTAGATCAGCTGCCCACCGAGTTGGATCTGACTGACGAGGAGCTGAGCCGCGCGAGCCAGGTCGTAGATAGGGCCAGACCAGGTCCGATCCCAGCAGAGCTGGCGGTGCGCGGACCCGGTCAGTGGGAGCGGTAGGCGCCTTGGCGTGCCTTGGTGGCGGTTGTGGTGAGGATTGAGGCGAGGGTGGCCTGGAGGCGGGTGGGGGTGGTGGGTTTGGCGATGAAGGTGGTTTCGCCGTAGAAGACGTAGCGGCCGTCGTTGGTGAGGTCGTGGAGTTGGAAGTCGTCGCGGCCTTCGGTGTGGCGGTTGTCGACGCTGCCGTGGGCATAGACGCCGATGTGGGTGAGGGTGTCGGTGGGTTTGGCGAGGAAGGTTTCGAGTTGTTCTCGGGGGGTGGGGTTCCACGGGTCGCGGACGTGCGGGCGCGGGGCCGCGAGTTCTGCTGCGGTGACTTTGATTTCGCGGCCGTTTCCGGGGGCGACCTTGGGAAGCGTGGAAAGTACTGCTGCGGCGAGTGTTTCGGGGGCGAACAGTCGGAGGGTGATATCGCCCGCGTTCGCCTCGTCGCCGGGGGCTTGAACGGCCAGCGCGGCGTAGTTGTCGCGGGTGCCGCCGTATGCGCGGATAGTCCTTGTGCCACGGGAGGATCCGGCGACCTCGACGCGTACGTGCGGGGCCAGCATGGCCGCGACGGCGTAGTCGAGGTTGGTGTCGAACTGGGCCTGCAGCGACTCGGCGGCCTTGCGGCGGAGCCGATCGGTATCAGCGCGGAAATCGGTCGTGTGACGATGGTGCAGGGGGTACGGGAGCACGTCGCGGCCCGTCGCTTCCCACAGCGTGCGGAACTCTAGTGCGGTGAGATGCCATGTGTGCAAGGAAGATCTACTC
>NZ_JBHXMY010001017.1:0-1204 GCF_042720195.1 Nocardia sp. NPDC058497
CCGCCGGTGCCGGGTTGGGTTGGAAGGGTGGGGGTCGCCACCAGGTCATACCGCTATCGAATCACCTGGTCGGGCTCGATGGTGAAGGCACCGCGTACAGCGGCCTGACGGTCATGCCCCGATCTCGTCCGCCAGAACTGGCCGGTGCAGCGGCTCGGCCGTGCCACTGGTCACCGCAGGTTGACCAGGGCCGCATGGACGGCACGCCCTGCGGCGGGATCGCCGACCGTGATGCGGGCGCTGCCGTCGGGGTACGACTTGGCCTTGATGCCCGCGCGGCGGAGTGCGGTCGCTACGCCAGGGCCAGGGAGATACAGGAAGTTCGCGTGGCTGCGGTGGACATCGATGCCCAAGGCGCGCAGAGACATTCGCAGCGCATCGCGTTCCATGGTGATCCGGTGGACCCGGTCCCGGAGTTCGTCCCCGGCGGCGTAGGCGGCCCGCACCGCGGCGACGGCGGCGGCGGGGATTCCGTAGGGCAGTTGCTGGCGGTGGATGCGTTCGATCAGCTTGCCGCGGCCGACGCAGTACCCGATGCGCAGGCCCGCCAGCCCGTACGCCTTCGAAAAGGTACGCAGAATCAACAGATTTGGGTGCCGGTGGAGCAAGGCGTGCAGGTCGAGGCGGTCGGCCGCGTCGAGGAATTCGACGTAGGCCTCATCGAGCAGCACTGGAACCCGGGATGGCAGCGCGGCGAGAAAGGAACGCACTGCCGCCGCTCCGAGTAGCGTTCCGGTCGGATTATGCGGCCTGCACAGCACGACCAGCGCGGTGTGCCGGGTCACCGCACGCCGCAGCGCTTTCAGATCCTGGTCGCCCTGACCGTCGAGCGGCACCGGCACCAGTGGCATGCCCGCCATCTCCGCCATGATCGGATATCCGTCGAAAGTCGGTGTGCTGGTGATCAGTTCGCCACCGCCCAGCGCCCGCAGTATCTGCATGGCGACACCGGTGGCGCCCGCGCCGACCACCACGTCGTCGGGCGGCACGCCAAGGTGATCGGCGATGATCCGCGGCAACCGCTCCGGCCGGAACTCCGGATACCGGTTCGCGTGAGCGAGGGTGTCGGACACCGCAGCCAGGACGGAAGGCAGTGGGGGATAAGGATTCTCGCTGAGCGACAAGTCGAACAGTGTCGACGTGGCCGGGGTGGGGGGCCCCCGGGGGGGGGGGGTGGGGGGGGGCCCACAGCGCTGGCTCTCCC
>NZ_JBHXMY010001018.1:0-1196 GCF_042720195.1 Nocardia sp. NPDC058497
GCAGCAGCCAGGCGAGCGTTACCTGCTGAGGGGTAGCGCCGAGGCGGCGGGCGATGCCGTTCAGGGTCCGCGACCGCAGCGGGCTGGAGCCGCCGAGGGGGAAGAACGCGGCGTAGGCGATGTCCTCCTCGGCGCAGCGGTCGATGAGGTCGTCGTCGGCGCGGTTGGCCAGGTTGTACAGGTTCTGCACCATTACCACGGGGGCGATGGCCTGGGCCTCGGTGAGCTGGGCGTCGGTGACTCCGCTGAGGCCGAGGTTCCGGATCAGGCCCTGCTCGCGCAGGTCGGCCAGGGCGCCGAACTGCTCGGCGATGGGGGCGGCGTCGTCAGCTTCGAACGAGGCCGTGCGCAGGTTGACCACGTCCAGGGCATCCAGGCCGAGGTGCTGGAGGTTGTCGTGGACCTGGGCTTTGAGGTCGGCGGGATTCAGGGCAGTCATCCAGCCGCCGGTGGCAGTGCGGCGGACGCCGACCTTGGTGACGATGCGGAGGTCGGCCGGGTAGGGGCGCAGGGCTTCCCGGATCAGTTCATTGACGATGACCGGCCCGTAGAAGTCGCTGGTGTCGATGTGGGTGATGCCGAGCTCGATCGCCGCGCGCAGCACGGCGATCGCCTGGGTACGGTCCTTGGGCGGTCCGAAGACGCCGCGACCGGTCAGCTGCATGGCGCCGTAGCCCATCCGGGTGATGGTCAGGTCGTTGGCGAGTGTCAACGTCTGAAAGGCAGGGGTGCTCATCGGAAAGCCCTCTCGGGTAATTTGGATTGTTTCTCGCAGGATGCCGAGATGCTGATGAGCCGAGTTGGAGATTCGCGAGTAGGTGTCGGCTGCGGAACTGGCGCGGCTGGAGCGGAACCAAGCAACTCCGCCAGGCCGCCATCGCTTTCCTCGGAGAGTTCTCGCGCGTAGAGCCGAACCAGTGTCGGCAGCACGAAACTGCCTGACACGCGTTCGATCACCAGGTTCGCCTGAACCAGTTCGGCTAGCAGCTTGCCCGTCACGCTGGGCGGCTGGGCGGCCAGCCTGGCGGCCGAATGAACGGAGATCGCCGGACCGGCGTGCAGTGCCAGCAGTCGAAACAGCCTTGCCGCAGGCGCCCGCAGACCTCGGTACGAGTACGCGAACGCCGCCCGTACATTGGTCGCGTCATCGCCGCAGTCGAACCCGTCCAAGCTGCCGTGTGACCCCTCGAGCTCCC
>NZ_JBHXMY010001019.1:0-1192 GCF_042720195.1 Nocardia sp. NPDC058497
ACGGTATGGAGGGGATGAGCGCCGAACAGGGTCTGGCCTCCTTCGACGCCGCCCTGGCCCAAGACCATGCGGTGGTGACCGCAGTCCAGCTGGACCTGACGGCTCTGGGCCGGGCCGCCTCGGTGCCGGCCGTATTACGCGACGTGATCCCCGCGACCCGTCGCACCGCTGACAACACCGCTGATAGTGGCGGCGGCGCGCCGTCGCTGCAGCGGCAGGTCGTGAGTGCATTGGAGTCGGATGCGGTGCGGGTGGTGCTCGCGGCCGTCCGCGGCGAGGTCGAGTGGTTTTTTGGTTTCGAGCGGGTGTGGGCGGGGGGCGCGGATCGGAACTTCCGCGAGCTGGGCTTCGATTCGCTGACCGCCGTCGAAATGCGCAACCGGCTCACCACGGTGACCGGAATGCGGTTGCCGGCAACGCTGGTATTCGACTATCCGACGCCGGAAGCGGTGGCGCGGTTTGTGGCCGCGGAGCTGCGCGGCGATTCGGACGCCGAGTCGACGACCGTCATCGATAGCGTGCCATCGACACCGCCATCCGTGGATCCCGTGGTGATCGTGGGAATGGGGTGCCGCCTACCGGGCGGCATCTCGTCCCCGGAAGACCTGTGGCAGTTGCTGATCGATGGAAGTGACGCGGTATCGGGATTCCCGCTCGATCGCGGCTGGGATGTCGACGGATTGTTCGACCCACAGCTGGGCGTGGCAGGAAAATCCTATGCGCGCGAAGGGGGTTTCCTGCACGAGGCAGGCGCCTTCGATGCCGGATTCTTCGGGATTTCGCCGCGCGAAGCCCTTGCGATGGATCCGCAACAACGGGTGTTGTTGGAGACGACCTGGGAAGCTCTCGAACACGCCGGCATCGACCCGAACACACTGCGTGGCAGCGACACCGGTGTTTTCGTCGGCATCGGCAATTTGGGTTACGGCAATGGCGGTATCGATGGCACCGATGCGACAGGTTACGAGCTGACCGGCATTCCGCTGAGCATCGCGTCGGGCCGTATTTCCTACGTGCTCGGCCTGGAGGGCCCCGCGGTGTCGGTCGATACCGCATGCTCCTCCTCGCTGGTCGCATTGCATCAAGCCGTGCAAGCGCTGCGATCAGGGGAATGTTCCATGGCTCTCGCCGGTGGTGTCACGGTGATGGCGACCCCTGATGCCAGTCTCTTATAAACAAAAGACACTGCCCA
>NZ_JBHXMY010001020.1:0-1190 GCF_042720195.1 Nocardia sp. NPDC058497
GCCTGTGGGTGTCATCTTCTCCTAACAACCCTCCTGGGCGGTGGGCCCCCCCCTTCCCGCGGGCGCTCTCTACTCGGTCACCCACAACGCTTACACCGACGGCGTCGTCACAGCGGTGTACTGCGTGCGCAACCCCGACAAGCTCAGGACCGTGCGGATTCCAGGCAACCATGTATAGATTCCTCCTGATGAGGTAGAATCTATAGATGGCCCTGAGCATCAAGCACCCCGACGCGGATCGTTTGGCTCGCGAACTCGCGGCACGCACCGGCGAGACCCTCACCGAAGCCGTCGTTATCGCGCTGCGCGAACGACTCGCCCGCGAAACCGGCAAATCGCAGCCCGACGATCTCCGCGAGGAACTCGCCGCGATTCGCCTCCGATTCGCGGAGTTGCCAGTCCTCGACGGTCGCAGTGCCGAGGAAATCCTCGGTTACGACGATCTCGGCCTTCCCGCCTGATGGTCATCGACACTTCAGCGGTCGTCACGATCCTCACCAATGAGCCCGAGGCCGCATGCTACGAGGATGCGATAGCGGCCGATCCCGTTCGTCTCATGTCGACCGGCACGTACCTCGAACTCTCGATCGTTATCGAGGCACGATATGGCGAGCCCGGCGGCCGCGAGCTCGATCTGTGGCTGCACCGTGCCGCCGTCGATTTGATCGCCGTGCATCCGGAGCACGCTCACCGGGCAAGGACGGCCTACCGCAACTTCGGCAAGGGCCGCCACCCCGCAGGCCTGAACTTCGGGGACTGCTTCTCCTACGCATTGTCGAAGGTCAGCGGAGAACCCTTGCTGTTCAAGGGCAACGACTTCACCCGCACCGACGTCACCCAGGTAGAGCTCGCCGGTTCGGAACCGTAGCCCAGCAGGATCAGCCGAGCCGCTTCTTCTGCACCTTGCCCATGGCATTGCGGGGCAGCGTGTCGACGAAACGGACCTCGCGCGGCCGCTTGTGTGCTGAGACCTGCTCGCCCACATGGGCGATCAGCTCCGCGCCGAGCTCGGCCGAACCGCCCTCGCGCGGCACGACGAAGGCGACGATGCGCTGGCCGAGGTCGTCGTCGGGCAGGCCGACCACGGCGAGGGCCGCCCCCGCGCGCGGGCGCTCCAGCGGCGGGGCGATGTATGCGGGCGGGCTGGCGGTTCGGGCCGGGTTGTTTTTGTGGATTTGGTACGGGCCCGC
>NZ_JBHXMY010001021.1:0-1189 GCF_042720195.1 Nocardia sp. NPDC058497
GTCAGCCAGAATTCATCGTCTTCGAACGCTGACACGTCCGCCCACATTTTCCCAGCGCAGCCTAGTGCCGTCGCAATAGCTGCCATCACCATCGTCACGTTCCAGACCACCGGTGCAGGTGCCCTGTGGCGCTTACACCATTCCCTTGTCGACATCTCGGTACTCCGTGTTCCCATTTGCAGGATTCTCATTCACCAACGTGTAACGCAGCGGGACCTGCTCACCGGTGTATTTGTCGGTCACGGACACGCCCATATCGGCGACAAACCGACTCCAATCTTCGGGAGGCATTGTCTGACAACCAGCACTGGCGACATCTCCTTCTCGTCCACAATGCCAGAACATCGATTCTCCACCCTTACCATAGGCATTGTCATTGAAGAATCCATCGCGGTCCGTGTCATACTCTGCGTCTATGTCAGCACCCTCCGGCATGGTGAACACGTTTCCATCACCCACCGTGTCATGCTTATTCTGGAACCAGTTATGCCCATACTCGTAGGTGCCCGCCGGGAGGCGCCCTAATTCTTTCGTCCCATTGCCATCTACGTCTCGAGTCTCATTCGCGTTATTTATATACCGCGCAGTGGGGTCTGTATTTGCTTTGTACTCGCTCACATGCTTAGTGCCATGCTCATCCACCCAGATTAGAACTGCCTTGTCATCGTAAATTCCCTGCCCATTGTTCGCGAAGGCATTGGTCTCTCGACGAATCGCGACCATATTCTTCTGGTCGATTCCAGCATCAACGGTCCCCCCATTTCTTTCAATCAGGGACTTGTAGTAATCATACTTGGCGTCGATCTTCTGCTGACTCGGCGAAGTTTGCCCTGGAGCTAGGATATCAGGGTCGGATATATCGTGTAGCTGGCCAGCCAAGTTATTGGTGTTGTTCCCCAATGTCGACTGTGGGGCGACCTCGTCGCCTTCGCCGAGATCGTTGCCTCGGATACGGACCTCGTTCGCCGCAACGGTAATCGCGGTATCGATGCCGGTTTGCGCTCCGAGCATCTCGTTGAGCGCGGTGGTGACAGCTGTCTGATGGTCCGTGCGATCGGCCTCGCGATCCTCCGTGGTGTCGTTGGGTGCCGTCACGGCCCAACTGTCGGAGACGGTGAACCCGTCTTCGGTGGCGAGAGCGACCTTGTCGAAGAGGATCCGCCGGTAGTTGGTGAGGGCGGTGCCACCG
>NZ_JBHXMY010001022.1:0-1180 GCF_042720195.1 Nocardia sp. NPDC058497
AGACAGCCCCGGCCCCCAACCCCCACACCTATCCCCGCAATCCGCGCGTGTGGCGCGATCCCCTCGGGCTGATCCCGGATTCGTGTGAGTCAGCCCGTCCTGATGCTGATGGTGACACCCCCGGTCCCGGCGACGGCACACCCCACAATCCGACCCCCGGTCAACCAGCCGTCGACGCGGGACGGCCCCCCGCCGCTCCGAACACTGTTCCAGACCCGAATTCGTCCCCGGAAGCCGGTCGACCAGGCTCCGGCGATGCGCCCCACACCGCCGACCCGGATGGTCTCCCCGCAGGCACGACGACAATCACCGAAACGCGGGGGAACAACACCGCGACATGGACGCTTAATTCGGACGGGCGACCGATCCGCGCTGTCGCATCGCTCAGCGAAGTGACGCGCAAAGCCAAACGATCCAGTGCCGAAGAAACCGCCGCCGGCGACGTCGGGCGGTCCGGACTTCCAGGTGACCACGGTGGCCATATCGTCGACCACCGATTCATGCTCGACCAACTGCGCAAGAACTTGTTCCCGCAAAATGGCAACTTCAATACGTCGGCCTACAAGAAACTTGCCAACGAATGGTCCGATTGGGTCAGCAGGAACTGTCGCGTCGAGGCCGACATACAATTGTGGGACGCGGACGGAAATTTCGTTTCCGGAACCCAACGCCCCGACCTGGTCAGCGTCAAATACCAGGTATACGACGGCAGCGGTAGGATCGTACACGAACGGGAGGTCCTCTTCGAGAACGAAGCCGATCAACAGTTCGATCGAATGACGAACAAAGAAATAGAAAAGAATCTCGGACGATAGGCCGGTACGAGATCCGGCTGCTGACGAAGCGATTGAAGGGAATCATCTTGACCGATCCGGCGTTCGACTCCAGCGGATCTTCCGCCGCACTGATAGCGGTCGCTGAATCCATTATGGAGAACAAGAAGTACCAGGACGAGTGGGCCTCGTCGACCCTGGTTACCTCGTTCGCGGGCGGCACTCGATCAATATTCGGATACACGTACTTCGAGGACGGCTCGTGGACGGCCCGCACTCCTGACGGTTTCTCCGTCATGCGCAACATCACCGCCTTGCGGAAGGCGATGAGCGAGGAAGGTAAGCCCGACTGGAAATCCTGCCTGGTGCAGCTGAAGAAAACCGATATGAGCATCAAAGACGACTTC
>NZ_JBHXMY010001023.1:0-1178 GCF_042720195.1 Nocardia sp. NPDC058497
TTGTCGTCATGCTTAGATAGGTGAACAAGTAATGGCTTGTCGGCGCGAGAGTTTGACCGACTGCCTGGTCGGATTGCTGAAATATAGCTTCGGGGCGAGCAAATTTTCTGCGTCTTGCCGTTTCTCCGGCGACTATTGACAGCGCATCAGTGGTGAGGCAACCTTGGTTTACCCGGCAGTTCCACCTTATTCGACCTTCGCAAGCTTTCCAGTCACCGAGTGGAACTCTGCCCGGACATCTGATCGAATATCTTGTAGGGGCCAGTGTGAGTGCAAATAGATCCGATGTAGAGCACGCAGAATTCGCCGTGGTGGAGAATGATCTCGACCGTCTGGAATATTCGCTCGTCGAAAGTCCCGACGACGTATTCGACGACAGCTTCGAGCCGCAAGTGTGCGACATGGCGGACCTCGACGGCGATGCGTCGGCGCAGCGTCGCTTTATCGACCGACTCGGGGCGGCCATGGAGGAAGTCGGACTGGCTATCGTGATCAACCATGGTGCCGAAACGGTCCTGCCCGGGGCCGCTGACGCGGCACTGCAGATGTTCACGACGACATCCATCGAAGAAAAGATGAGGTACATCGCGACGGACTGCACATTCGGCGAGCCGCTGCAAATGGGGTACATCCCACTCCAGGAAAGTACGCCTTCACTGCCGAATTCGGTAGAAGCGTGGGAACTCGACAAAGCGGCTTTCCGTATTCCGGGCGAAGACCCGGAAAAGGCTCTCACCTTCTGGCCGGGCGAGCGTTTCGAAGTGGCGCTGCGACCCTACTGGCAGGCTTGTGAGCGGATGGTGCTTCCGCTCGTGCACGCCATGTTCCGATATCTGGGCGTCGACCCTTCGTTGTACGACGAAGAACTGTCTCCACCGAACAGCGTGCTGAGGTTCAACCACTACCCGCCGATCGACGATGCCGTGGCGGATGCCGGGAACACGGGCCGAGTCATCGCCCACGAGGACTACGGGCTGATCACGCTGTTGCCCGCTACCCCGGTAGAGGGCCTGCAGCTCTACCACCCGCGACACAAGACGTGGAGCAGGCTCCGCGCGCCGGCCGGGTCCTTCGTCCTGAACAGCGGCGACTGGCTGAAAATGATCAGCAACGATCGCTTCCATTCCTGCACCCATCGCGTCAGCGTCCCGCGCGACCGCGCCCAACGGGCCGTGCCC
>NZ_JBHXMY010001024.1:0-1160 GCF_042720195.1 Nocardia sp. NPDC058497
AGAGCCCCGCCATGTGCCCGCCTTGTGCCCACCAGACCCGCGATCACGGCCCTGGCGCCCTGTCCTATTCGGGCACAACGACCGGGTGCGCATGCTGCCAACCCGGTCGTTGTTCCTAGCTCTCGAGCCAATCCTCGATCGCTTCGGCGACATCCGCTGAGCCGTCCTCCAGGATCGTGATGTGGTCAGCCTGTACCGAAACAACGGTATGCGCCGGATCCCACGGTTCGGCCTGCCAGTTCACGTGATCCGATGAGCTCCCCAGGAAGTTCTGGGCGCACTGGATGAACAACGTCGGCGTGGCGACGGAGCCGGGCACCATCTCCTTCAGGAGCTGCACATACCGGCCCATGCCGGTCAGCCGGGCCTGGTCGAAGCGACCGAACGTAGCCTGCGCCGACACCATATGTTCGGCCATCGCCCGAAGCAGCCATTCACCATCGTCGTTCACCTTGTAGGTGTCCACCATGACTACCGCGGCGGGCGCGGGGCCACCAGCCGCTTCCAGGTGCTCGGTGACGAGGTAGGCCAACAGGCCGCCCGAGGAGTATCCGACCAGAACGAACGGATCTCCCTGCGCCGCCTCGAGGACGGAGCGCGCCACTGCTTCCGCGGCCGCCGTGGGCGTCGTCGGCACCGGCTCTCCCGTCCGGCAACCGATCGGCGGCAGCGCCACAACGTCACGGGCAGTTCGCAAGTGCGAGGTGATCCGGGCGTACTGATGTGCGCCGCCGGTGGCCAGCGGCGGAGCGAGGCAGATGATGCGGGGCAGGGTGGAGCCCGTGGCGAGCCGGGTGGGCACCGGCAGCCGGTCCAGTTCGTCGGCCGACGAGAACTGCTCGCGCAACTCCGCCGCCGCACGCAACAGAGCGAACCCCTTGTCGGCGTGGCCGGACGCTACCGCGCCACGGAACATCCCGTACAACGAGTCGTCGTCGCCACCGGCCTCCGCACCCCCTCGGGAGTCACCCGCGAGCTCCTTCCGCAGGTATCGGGCCAGTGCCGCCGGCGTCTTGTGATCGAAGATCGCGGCAGTCGGCAGCGTCAGGCCGGTGGAAGCGTTGAGGACGGTTCGCAACTCCATGGCGGCCAGTGAGTCGAATCCGGATTCGAGGAAGTCTCGCTCCGGGTCGAGTGCCTCAGCGCTCTCATGTCCCAGC
>NZ_JBHXMY010001025.1:0-1157 GCF_042720195.1 Nocardia sp. NPDC058497
TATAACTAACACCACAGGCTGCGCCGGGCGGTGAACAACCAAACCCCACAAACACACGCGGCCCCGCCTTTTGGGGGGGGCCTCTTCGCTGTCGTAGCAGCGTCAGCTGGCGACGGCTCGCTAGCAGTCACAGGAAACTGGCCGCTGGTACGCTTCGCGAAGTTTGTGCAGGTTAGCCAGTGAGGTTGAGGGACATGGATGGGAAGCCGTTCGGCAGGTACCAACTGCTTGAGATGCTCGGCGAGGGAGGGATGGGCCAGGTTTTCAAGGCATTCGACACCCTCACCGACCGCATCGTCGCAATCAAGATCCTTCCGCCGGAAACCGCCACCCACCGCGACTTTCAGGACCGGTTCCGGCTCGAAGCCCGCATCACCGCGGGCCTGCGCGAACCTCACGTAGTTCCGATCCACGACTTCGGCGAAATCGACGGCCGCCTCTACCTGGACATGCGCCTCATCGAAGGCTCAGACCTCAAACAGATTATCGCCGACAGCGGGCCACAACCCGCAACTCGCGTCGTCGCGCTCATCGACCAGATCGCCTCAGCGTTGGATGCTGCGCATTCGGCGGGACTCGTACACAGAGACATCAAGCCCTCCAACATCCTCGTGACCGACAACGACTTCGCCTACCTGATCGACTTCGGTATCGCCCGTGCCGCTGGCGAAGCCGGGTTGACGAGCACTGGAACCACTATAGGCACCTTTGCCTATATGGCACCTGAGCGGTTCTCCACCGGGTCGGCAGACGCCCGCAGCGACGTCTACGCGCTCGCCTGCGTCCTCTGTGAATGCTTGACGGGACACCAGCCCTTCCCCGGCGAGAGCTTGGAGCAACAAATCTCGGCACATCTGACGACACCTCCCCCCCTCCCTAGCACCGCAGATGTCGACATCGTGCCGGTGTTCGATGACATCGTCAGGCGTGGGATGGCCAAGGACCCGGCAGACCGGTACAGCAGCGCTGGCGAACTTGTAGCCGCGGCCAAAGCCGCACTCGCCAGCTATCGACCAGACAGGACGGCTCCAGCAACGCTCACCAAGGGACGAGCTCCTCGGAACATTGACGATGACCACAATGCAGTGTCAAAACGACGGCGTCTACTCATCGGCATGGCCCTCGCAGTGGCCATCAGCATTGGCGCTGTCTGCATC
>NZ_JBHXMY010001026.1:0-1142 GCF_042720195.1 Nocardia sp. NPDC058497
ATCGCGCCCTTGGTCGCGCGCGAACCTTCCAGAATGCGGTTGAGCGATGCCGCGGCATACCCGCTCTTCCCGAACTCGACGGCCGCGGACTTGATTATCGCCGCGCGTGTCCGGCGGGCCCGCTCTTGCTGCCGTGCCATGCTCGAAACGCCTCCGAACCTTCTCACCGCCCCCGATCAATAACCGACCGTTGACGCGAATAGTGGTTTTAATAAAAACTTTTGGTATGAAATCTCGCAGAAAAGCCGGTACCCCGCCGGCTGGTATAGTTCGCCCGCCCGGGTGCGCCGCAGGGGGTGCACACTCGGGCTCAACTACCTGTGAGAACCGCCTCCTCCTGCGGTAACGATTGCCCCTTTGCCGAAGATTCGCGCGCCCTTCGCGATTACCCCGGCACTTCGAACCCTCGATGAATTCCTCGACACCACGACCGGCACCGGTGCGCTGAACAACGCAGCACCGGTGATTGTTTCGAAATTCACCAGGCGATCACCGTACCCGCATTCGCGAGCCGACACGCGGCGAATGGGGCACCCATCCGAACATCCGGTTCGGTTATCCAACTCAGCTAACGAGGCGCAACCGAAATGGTTTCGTCGGCTATGAATTCCGTAGGCGCACAGCCCGGTTGACCAGGCCCGGGGGGGCGGCCGGGCCCCCCCCCCCCCCCACCCCCGCCCAACCATCCCCCCCCCGGCGCCGGCGCCGTCGCCCCCAACCCCGCCGTGGTGCCGAGTGTGGGACTCGAACCCACACGTCCTTTCGGACAACGGTTTTTGAGACCGTCGCGTCTGCCAGTTCCGCCAACCCGGCGCACCGCGGTCACTATAGCGCCTCGACGCGCCGGGAAGCGAACCGCCGGTCGAACCGGCGGACGGCCAGGTCATCGCACCAGGTCGGCAGCACCTCGACCGGCCTGGCCGCACTCACCCGCGGTGCCAGCACACGGCGGGATGCTCCCCTCTCGCGGCCGGGTACACGGCGACGAACCCTCGCCGCCTCCGGTCATTACCGAATAGAATTGTTACGCGGAAAAAGAGTGATGATCGACACATATCGCTCCCAGGTTTCCAGTTCATATCTCGCGGGTATCACGGTCACGCACAACGGATTTCGCACCGCATTCGTGTACAGGATTCAAC
>NZ_JBHXMY010001027.1:0-1141 GCF_042720195.1 Nocardia sp. NPDC058497
GTGTCGGGGGGTGTGTGGGGGTGTCTTTGTGTGTGGGTGTGGTTCGGCCCCCCCCGGATGGGGTTGTGCGGGATCGCCGGAATTGGTGAGCAGGTACTCGCGCACGGCCGCGGTAGCGGCCATGTCGGCCAGTCGGGCGGTGTCGTCGACCACCCGGCGGGCGGAGCGGCGTGGGTTGGCTTGGCGATGGGTCTGCCGCAGGACGGTGTCGGGGTGCCAGTCCTGTTCGGCGGCGCCGGTTTCGCGGGCTTGGGCGACCCAGATCGCGGGGATGCCGTGGGAGGCGGCGATGATTTCGGCGACGCTGCGTTCGCGCTCGAGGGCTTCGAGGTCTATGGAGTAGTCGGTGTCGCGGCGAGCGAGGGCGACCTGGCGGGCAACCCTGTGAACGGCCGAGAGGCGCTGGGCCTGCTGGACAGGCAGGTCAGCGACGACGCGGGCTGGTGGTGGCCGAGTCATCGCCCGGTGTCCGGTCCGAGCTCGCGGTGGCTGAATAGCGGCAGCAGATCAGCGGGGTCTGGCTCGCCCTCGGTGGGCGCGATCTGTACTGGTCGGGTCGCGGCGACGGCGGCCTCGATCAGCACGCCGGGAGGTCGTTGCCGCTGCGCGTGGTCGACGACCATGTCGAGGACGTGGTAAGGATCCGGCAGCCCGGGCGCGGGGGCGATCCCAGCCTCGGCCAGAGCGGTGGTTTCCAGGCGCGGGCCGGTGCTGTCGGCGCGGGCCATCTCACACCAGCGCTCACGCAGGTCAGCAACGGACAGATCCCTGGTAGCGATGACGGCCACATCGAGCCATCGCGTTCGGCCCCACAAGGTTTCGGCCTCGGGTCCGCTGACCTGGAGAAGTCCTGCGAGCAGACCTAGCCGCTGTGAGCGGGTGCGCAGGCTGCGTTCCACCGCCTGGCTCGAGCCGATCTCGGCAGCGGCCATGATCGGATCGCGGTGGAGGTAGAGCGCGTGCACTCCTGTCGCAACCGCCAGAACGCAGACATCACCATCCAGTCGGGCCAGCAGGGCCGCGCGGTCGACCGGTTGCGCGGGCCGCAGGAATGCCCCTGCCCGCCCGCGGATGCCGTCTTGACCGCGCTCGCGGACGTGGTCGATCCATTCATGGGGTCCTCCGCCGGCCCGTGCGGCGG
>NZ_JBHXMY010001028.1:0-1137 GCF_042720195.1 Nocardia sp. NPDC058497
TATCTCTTCTTCTCCTAAACCCAGTGGGTGGCCTGTGCGGGCGCTCAGTTAGACACTCTGCGGGTGTTCGAGTCCTACCCGATGGACAAGGACGCCGTCACCGCGGCGAGCTCGATCGACGGCATGCAGGTCACCGGTGTCGGCCTCGACGACGCCACCCACTACCCGCTCACGCTGGTGGTGATGGCCGAGTCGACCATCGAGATCACCCTGCGCTACCTGCGCAGCACCTACACCGAGGACGAGGTCCGCACCCTGTCCGCGCGTCTGCTGCGCGTGCTCGACGAGCTGCTCGACAACCCGACCGGCCTGGTCGGCGACATCGACATCCTGGACGCGGGCGAACGCGCCCAGCTGCTCGCCGAATCCGGTGTGACGGCTGCTGTCTCGGCCCCGGTCGCGACGGCGGGCGTCGGCGCGCAGACGGTGGCCAAGGTGCTCGGCGAGGTCGTCGAAGCCGACCCGCAGGCACCCGCCCTGCTCCGCGGCGACAGCGAAATCGCCTACAGCGCACTGGACCGCAAGTCCTCGCAGCTGGCCCGCGTGCTGATCGCCCGCGGTGCCGGCCCCGGCGATGTCGTCGCGATCTCGCTGCCCCGCGGCGTGGATTCGGTCCTGGCCGCCTGGGCGGTCCAGAAGGCCGGTGCCGCGGTCCTGTTCGCCGGTGCGCTCACCGGCGTCGAGATCGCCGCGGCGGGCGCCTCGTTCGGCATCAGTGCCGAGCCGGTCGCCGGCGTCGCGGGCCAGTGGCTGGTCCTGTCCGACGTGGAAGCCGAGATCGCCGCGGCCGCGGCGCATCCCGTCTCCTACGCCGACCGCGTCCGCCCCCTCGCCGAAGACCACCCGGCCTTCGTCCTGGTCACCGGCGAGACCGCGACGACCATCGCCCAGTCCGAAGCCGTCGCCCTCGCCGAACGCCTCCGCGACGATCACGGCATCGACTACGAATCCACCACCTACACCACCCACGCCTCCGGCCCCGCCGCCGTCCAGGAATTCCTGGCCGCGTCCACCGCAGGCGCCCTGTCGGTACTCCCCGACGGCTCGGTCGAAGACGACCTGGCCGACGGCGAGGTCACGCACTGGTTCGTCGCCCCCGGCGACGCGACCGACGCCCCCGACGGTGAGGTCACCGTG
>NZ_JBHXMY010001029.1:0-1134 GCF_042720195.1 Nocardia sp. NPDC058497
TTATAAGAGACTGGGTTTCGAACCCCCCCATTGGAGTCCCGCTGGCCGCCGCGAGTCGGGCTCGAGCTGCGGCCAGCGTTACCGTCAACTGTACACAATCGTTATGCCCATGCAACCCCCAACGCGCAGGTCCGGCGTACTGATTGCGAACCAGCAAACATCTGTCGATCCACCGATTTTCACCGCCACAGCTAACTTCCGGCGGCTCTCTCGACGGGTGCTCGCCGACACCGGAAATTCACCTGCGGCAAACCTTCGACAACGAGTCACACGACAGCCGGCGCGCCCACGCGGGAATGTTCCCGCTGATTGCCCAATGCCGATCAGGATGGCGCACATAGCCGATTACCTGGGGATTTGGCAACGGAATTTCGATTTGCCGGACGCGAAACGCGTTAAAAGAGACTCCAAGTTTGTTTACAACGCTGCAAACAAGATCAGCACCTAGCAATCGAGCCCTAGCACCTGTCGCGAGGCCTTCATTGTGCCGAACAACCGGTTGCGAACCGGCCGCCGAACGGCTTGAAATCGGCAGCAGAACACCCGGAATACAGTTCGTACCACGCAGTGTGACCTTCGCCTCACCAGCGTATTCCGGACTGTGACCGCAGTCATATCAACCGATTCGGATGACCCAGGTCACAGCGCCTTGTAGGAGCGCACCGCGGTGGGTGATGAGCGAGTGGGCAAGACTCTGCCGAACCCCGATCGCACCCATGCCGAGCGCTTACGATTGCCGTATGCCTGGGGTCAAGGATCGCCTGCTCACGACCATCGCCGATCAGCTCGGCAATCCGCACGGAATGCTCGGCAAGGGCGTGGCTTTCGTCCTCAATCGCGGCAACAAGCGCGCCATCGCCGCCGCGGTCGACGCGGCGGCACCGAGCTCGGGCGCGACGGTCGCCGACATCGGCTTCGGTGGCGGTGTCGGGCTGACGCTGCTGCTCGACCGGGTCGGTCCCGACGGTGTGGTGCACGGCGTCGAACCCTCCCCCGACATGCTCGCGCGCGCCCGCTCCGGTTTCGCCACGGAGGTGGGGGCCGGGGGCCCCCGCCGGGGCCCCGGCGCCCGGGGCGCCCGCCCCCCCCCCCCCCCGGGCCGGGGGGCCGCGGGCACCCCCAAAACCCAAAAAG
>NZ_JBHXMY010001030.1:0-1131 GCF_042720195.1 Nocardia sp. NPDC058497
CCGCCGCGCCCGCCCCCGCCCCCCCGCCCGCGGCCCTCGCGCCCCACAGGGGGGGGGTGGGGCTGCTCGTGGGGGCCGGGTGTACCCACCCCCCCCACGCGCGCGGGCCCGGAAGATTCGGTCATCGGCCGAACCGTGGTGCGGGAGACTTACTCGGACTCGGGCGCGGTCTCCGCGGCCGGCTCCTCGGCGGTGGTGCCTTCACCCTCGCCCTCGACCTGCGCGGCGGACGGCGCGGCGATCACGTTGACGATCAGCGCCTCCGGGTCACCGGCCAGGGTGACGCCGGCGGGCAGCTCGATGGAGCCGGCCAGGATCTGGGTGCCGGCCTCGATGCCCTCGACCGAGATCTCGATCGACTCGGGCAGCTTCAGCGCGTCGGCCTCGATGGACAGGCTGGTGGCTTCCTGGGTGATCAGGGTGCCGGAGGCGGCCTCGCCGGTGACCACGACGTTGACGTCGGTGGTGACGCGCTCGCCACGCTTGACGATCAGCAGGTCGGCGTGCTCGATGTAGCGGCGGATCGGGTGGACCACGACCGACTTGGTCATCGCGAGCTGCTGCTTGCCGTCGACGACGAGGTTCAGGATGGCGTTGGTGCCGTGCTCACGCAGGATGGCGGCGAACGCCTTGGCGTTGAGGCTCAGGTGCTGCGGCTCGGCCTGGTGGCCGTACAGCACGGCGGGCACGTTGCCGTCGCGACGGGTACGGCGAGCGGCGCCCTTACCGAATTCGGTGCGGACGGCGGCTTCGATCTGGTTCACGTCGGACATGACTGATGCGCTCCTACGGCTCTTCCGGGCTGGTCATTGTGGCGACCCATCTGCGGGGTCAACGTCTACTCGTCGGACGAAGAACGAACGAGGACGACCGGGAAGGCCGAGCCGCGTCGATCACGGTGAGCACAACCACTAGGGCAACTCACCCTCGCCGAGACAACCCGACAACCATACCGCATCGGCATACCCGGCCCGAAACCGCCACACACCACTGCCCAAGTCCGCCATGACCGCCCTCCCAGCCCCGCACGACCCGACCTCGAGGAGGGTCCCGCCGCGCAGCGGCGGGTCGCGGCCGTCCCGCCGATCAGCGGCGGTTGCGTAGGCGACGAAGGAGCAAGCAACCGTCGCT
>NZ_JBHXMY010001031.1:0-1120 GCF_042720195.1 Nocardia sp. NPDC058497
GGCGTTCTGATGGCGGGTGCGGATACCAGCGACGATGTCGTCGGGCGCTTTCGCGAGGAAGCTGTCGTTGTTCAGCTTCTTTGTGGCACTGTCGATTTCCTTAAGTGCCGCAGCGAGATCCTTTTCGAGGCGGCGCTTTTCGGCATCGACGTCGATCGCTTGTGACAAGTCGAGGCTGACACGTGATTCGCCGATCGGAAGTGCCGAAGTTGGGTGGAAGTCGGGCGTGGGGCGATCGAGGCGCAGCAGTTGCCGGATGGCCGCTTCGTGGCTCGACAGGGCTTCGGTGAGGTCGAGTTCGGCGGGGACGCGCTGGCTGGTGCGCACGCCTTGCTCGGAGCGGAACCGTCGAACTTCGGTGACCAGTTGCTGCAACTCGGCCACCGCGGTCTCGGCGGCCAGGTCACGGAAACCGGAATCTTGTGGCCAGTCGGCGATGACGACCGATTCTCCGCCGGTGAGGGTGGTCCACAGCTTCTCGGTGACGAACGGCACGAGCGGATGCAGCAGCCGCAGCAGAGTGTCGAGCACATGCCCGAGGACCCGACGTGACGCGTCTGCGGGTAACCCACCTTGGGCGAAGACGGCTTTGGACAGCTCCAGGTACCAGTCGAAGGTTTCGTCCCAGGCGAAGTGGTACAGCAGGTCGGACAGTTTCGCGAACTGGTAGTCCTCGTAGCAGCCGTCGGCTTCGGCGATCACGGCGTTCAGACGCGAAAGTATCCAGCGGTCTGTGACCGAGAGTTCCTCGGCCGGGGGAAGTGGCCCGGTGGTCGTAGCACCGTTGAGGAGTGCGAATCGGCTCGCGTTCCACAGTTTCGTGGTGAAGTTGCGGCTGCCCGCCACAGACTCTTCCGCGATCGGTGCGTCGGTGCCAGGATTGGCGGCGCGGGCGAGGGCGAAGCGGAGTGCGTCGGTGCCGTAAGAGTCCATCCATTCGATCGGATCGACCACGTTGCCGAACGACTTGCTCATCTTCTTGCCGTGCTTGTCGCGCACCATGCCGTGCAGGGCGATCTCAGTGAACGGTGGCTGCCCGGTGGCGTAGAGCCCGAACATCATCATCCGGGCGATCCAGAAAAACAGCAGGTCATACCCCGTGAACAACACGCTGTGAGGG
>NZ_JBHXMY010001032.1:0-1118 GCF_042720195.1 Nocardia sp. NPDC058497
CCGGCCACCCCTACCCGCCCGAGATTCAGCGACCACTCGACGTGCTGCGCGAGGAAATCGCCGGATCGGTTCGGCCACTACCGGACGGCGCGGCAGGCAAGCACGCTTGGGATACCTGGGGTGAGGGAATCTATGGCTGCGACTGGCTCGACGTGCCGTTCCTCTGGGCCGAGAGCTACTTCTATCGCCTGCTGCTGGAAGCAGTCGGCTACTACGAACACGGCCCCTGGCACGGAATCGATCCCTTCGTCCAGAAGAACGCCGAACTCCACGACCCAGAACTCGCCGCGGAACTCGCAGCGATTAACCCTGACCACGACGACTCGGCGACAGAAACCGCTGCCCTGATCCACGCCGCGCTATGGGGTAATCGCGCCGACCTCGGATTCCGGATCTCAGACCCCGCATCCGCCGCCCGCGAGCACAACCACGCCAACATCATCGACGACCAGACCGCGCAAGCAGTAGATCTCCTCCGTGCCGTCACCGACGGGACGATCACGTTGATCGCCGACAACTCCGGCCGTGAACTCATCCCCGACCTTCTGCTGATCGACCATCTCCTGCGCATCAACACCGAACTCACCGTCGAGCTCCACCTCAAACCACACCCGTATTACGTCTCCGATGCCACGACAACGGATCTCCTGGCGACACTGCGTCTCCTGGCATCAATCCCCGGGCGTGCGTCAGACACCGCCGATCACCTCATCACAGCGCTCCGCAATGACAGACTTCACCTATCGGACCATGAATTCTATTGTGCACCTTTACCTTTCCGCGAGATGCCACCCGATCTAGAGGCGCAGCTGTCTGGCGCCGACGCCGTGATCTTGAAGGGCGACCTCAACTATCGCCGTTTGACAGGCGACCAACACTGGCCGACAGCAACTCCGTTCAACTTCCTCACCGAATACTTCCCAACCGCTGTCATCGCACTTCGAACCCTCAAGTCCGACCTGGCAATTGGAATAGACAGCCCAACGACGGCACGACTGGAATCGTCGGATCCGACCTGGCGAACCTCCGGCCACTATGGGGTCGTCCAGATACGGTCGTGTGGAATTGCCGAGCGCCCGCCAGCGACTGGATTGGGTTGTGATTGTGTGGCCCCAACA
>NZ_JBHXMY010001033.1:0-1110 GCF_042720195.1 Nocardia sp. NPDC058497
GCTGTCGTCATTGTCGGCCCTTCTCCTCAACAGATGGGTCGCGCGGATCGATCGCGCAGGTTCGGCCATTTGCCTGAACACTAGTGTTAGATTAATGGCTGAGGGCGGTGCCGTGTCAAGCTTTCCGCGGTTGTCCCGCGGTTGTGAGGAGGTGCGATGTCCGGTGATTCCGCCACGGTGCGCCGTGGGCGCCCGCCGCAGACGCAAGAGCAGGCCGAGGAGGTCCGCGCCAGGATCGTCGAGGCGACCGCCGCCGTGTTCGCGCGCAACGGGTCGCGCGGGTTGAGCGTCGCCCAGATCATCGAGCAGGCCGGGCTGGCCAGGCCTACCTTCTACCGCTATTTCGGCAATGCCTCCGAGCCGCTGCACGTGGTGCTGACCGCGTCCAACGACGGTCTGGTCGGCGGAATCCGGGAGGCGCTGACCGGCACCGACGAACCGGTCCAGCTGGGTATCCGGCTGATCGACGCCTATGTGGACTGGGCTCGCGGCCACGGCCCGATGCTGCGTCCGCTCTTCGCCGAGCTGCACGACCCCGGCTCCCCCGTCTCGGCCTACCGTGAGCGTGCCCTCGACGACATCCGCGACCTGGTCCGCAAGACCTTCGATGAACTGGGCCGCCCAGTGCCCGCCCCCCTGGATATGGACGCGGCCCTGCACGTCTGCGAATACATCGTCTACCGCCTGACCGCGGGCACCGAACCCGGCAGCGATCCCGACCCTGCCCTGGATTCGGAAGCCCGCGTCACCATGATCCGGGTCCTGCTGGTCACCCTCGGCACCCGCGACGACCTCGCCTACGCCATGGAACTGCCCGGCATCTTCCCCGATGCCTGACCCGCGCTGACCCCGCGGGCGGATCTGAAGTGCTCGGCGAGGGCGAGTCCGATGGCGCGCAGTGCGTCCGGGTCGGTCATCCGTTCGTGCCGGGCGGGAATGCGGTGTTCGGTGATCCGTCCGGTGATGTGGTCGTGCCAGGCGAGAGCCGGTGAGGCGCCGTCGTCTGTGTCGTCCGCGGCGGAGCTGAAGTAGATCAGGTCACCGTCGAAGAGTGCGGGCCGGTGGTCGCGGGTGTGGTCGACGAGCCGCGTGTAGTCGCGGTGCAGGCTG
>NZ_JBHXMY010001034.1:0-1109 GCF_042720195.1 Nocardia sp. NPDC058497
TGAGGTCTACGGCGACACCTTTTTTCTGGGGGTGGGCGGGGCCGCTCTAGCGACGCGGGTGATGGGGTGCGGTGTGGGGCTGTCGCACTCCCGCGTCGCGCAGATCATCGCCGCCGCCGAGTCCGACGACGGCAGTGGGGAGGTGCTGAGCCTGGTTCGCTGATCGATCGCTGCGGGCAGGTGTAGAGCCTGCCCCGCCCTATCCGCTCCGCTTCTCGCACTGCACATCCCACGAACGAAGGACACACATCATGACGAACGCAATGACCGACCTGGACCAGATCAACGCCGAGCTGATGGCCGGCGGCGCCCGCAACCCGTTCGGCCGCGAGGTCCAGGCTGGTGACGGCGTGACCGGCGAGATCATCGCTGTGGTCCGCCGACACCGCCACAACAGCCAGGGGCAGCCGCTGTTCTGGGTCAACCGCAAGCCGCAGGCGGCGCAGTCCGGTGACCCGGTAATCGACTCCCAGCTCATCCTCGAGACCGACGCCCGCGACGACGACCAGGACGACGGCCTGCGCGCGGTCACTATGGACCGCGACGTCCAGCGCGCTATCCGGATCGGCCTGCGCCGAGCCCGCGCCAACGGCGTCGCGATCGGCGGCCGGATCGAGGGCCTGCTGTTCGTCGGCCCGGCCGAGGGTGGCCACGGCCGCGTCTACGACATCGGCAGCTACACCCCGCCCGCGTAGTTCGGCACGCAGTACCCAGGAGCCCCTGGCCCGTGATCGGGTCAGGGGCTCCGTCGTGTTCCAGCCCGCCGGGCTTGGGATGTACTGCCGCACGAGCTTCGCTCGCTTGCCTCGAGGATCTGCCTGCCGCGGTTCGGTGTCTGGGCTGTTTCCCCAACTGTTCCCCGGCCCTTCCTCCGAAGGCATTCCGAGCACGGACGGTGGGTTGCTCAAGGGTGGCCGCAGGCCATCGCCGTAGGCGACGCGACGAAGGAGCGCCCTTGAACTGCCCGCCGTCCGTGCTCACGCTGTCACGCCGAGGAAGGGCGGTCTACTCGTGGTCCTCTGTGGTTCTGCAATCGATCTTGGTGTGGATCGAATCGCGAAAACGGCGCGACTTTCCAGCGAATACCCAGCACCTGTGTGGTGCTAGGT
>NZ_JBHXMY010001035.1:0-1109 GCF_042720195.1 Nocardia sp. NPDC058497
CCGTTGCCCCTGGCGGATCATCAAGGGGAAGGTGTACCGCTTCGACTGGGCCCAAGCCAGCTTCGCGCCGACCACGGCGGAATATCGGAGCTGCTGAAGGCATTCGATAGTGTCGGCGTCGAGGGCGGCAACGATCTCATTTGCCGGCGCCAACAGAGTCTTGGGGACTGCACCTTCGGCGATGTGCGTGGTGAGAATGATGAAGCAGGGACGCACACCGTCGGCGATGAATGGGAAATCGTTGTGCATTCCGAGCCGCTGCGGCTGCGCGTTCTGTTCGTTCGAGCCTGGGTTCGGGCGAATGTCTGTCAAGATCGAGGCGTTGTAGTCGGCGTAGGCTGTGAGTCGCCCGACTGCGTCAGCGACCAGCAATGTCAGAATTTTCGTCCGCTCGACATCATCGAATCGAGGGAGCCCTTTGACGAGAACTCCACGTGCAGGAAATTCGTTGATCGAATCGGTCAGAACCGGCAGCAAACCCTCCCCCCTGCCGAGAGCCTCATCCGCCAACCGCATATCCAATCTTGACGGTATCCGATCTGCGGCTGATGTCACGAAACGTGAAATCTCCTGTGAAGCACCGGAGTCAAGGTCGATCGTGTGCATTTGTCAATTCCCCCATTGTAAACATTCAATTGATCAGGATGTGGTGCCGTCCACTGCTATTGGTGGTAGGACACTCTCGGATCCACCAGGTTGCTTCTTTTACCGTGGTGGGCGCGGCAGAGCTACCGATGCTGGGCGACGGTGCCGGAACTGGAGTATCGGCCTGGACGGCGAATACGGACCTTGCGATCATTCGATTTCCCCTCATGTATGCACTTCAGGAAATGACGCACAACAACATCCTCGTCGGACAGGTGCCGCGGTGCGAATCAATACCGAAGAACCAACGAAATCGTGGAGGGTAGGCGCACGAATATCAGAATCGACCATGTGGCGGTAGCCGCAAAGGCACAACTACGCACTGCGACAGGTCGTGCGCAAGAACCCAACGCGTGTAGGACGCAATATCTAGTGCCTCGTCAAGCAACCTTCGGTAGGTAATCCGGTCGCCGGATCTTGGAGTTGACGGCGAAGTCTCGTTTGGGACGGGCGTGCTGGTTGTG
>NZ_JBHXMY010001036.1:0-1109 GCF_042720195.1 Nocardia sp. NPDC058497
GGTCGGCAAGAAAACTCCGAGAGGCACGGATCCGGCGAAAGCCCACGCACACAGCCTGAAAGCCCCAATTAACACTCAAACATGCTCGAATATCCCTACCAACGCCAGCCCGACCCCCACGAACGCCAGCCACAGCCACCACCCCAGACGCCCGGTCTGACGCGGGTTGTAGGAATCGGACTGCCCGTCGATGACGACGCCGACGACCTGTCCCTGCCACGTCCGCAGTGTCGCCTGCCCACCTTCCCGGGCCTTGGCGAAGAGTTCGCCGTTCACGTCGTGCGAGTGCTGCGTCCCGTCGCGCATCCACCTGATCGTGAGGTGATTCGTCGTGGTGGTGCTGGTGGTGCCATCGCTGTTGAAGTGGGTGGAAGTCGTAGTGGACGTGTCCTTCTCGATGATGGTGACGGTCTCTTCGTCGAAGCAGCTGCCTGCACTCTTCTCACATGCCGCCTGATGCCGATACTCCCGCGTCTGGTGAAACGGTTCCACGGCATGCGCCAGCGCGAACACCACCAGTCCGGCCCCGACCAGGAACGCCAGCGCCCTACCAACCATCGCCTCTCCCACCAAGTTCCGATGACACACCTGCAGCGAGGTTGATCCGAACTTCCCCGAAGAGCCTCCGACATTACCGTCGCAAGCCCTCCCACACACCGATTTTCCTTGCGCTGGGCAATGATTTGCGTGAATGGTGACCTCTTCGCCTCCAGCGTGCCGACGGGCACCGTGCGCCCGGCTGCGGCCTGTGATCTGTGTCCGAGCTCAGGCGCTCGTCGGCGGTCCATGCCGGCGATCCCTACCATCGTCCATGTCAACGGCAGGGAATCCTGACCCCTTTCCGGGCTGTGGGTTCGAGAGTTGCTGAAGGCGTATCCGACGGTGATCGCCGATGGCCAACGACTACCTGGGACGCTCCTTCTCACCCGGCCGAACATTCACCGGCCCAACCGATTTCAACGCCCAAGTTGGTCAGTGGCTGGCGGTGATGAACACCCGGCCAGGCCGCGCGTTGGGTTGCGCGCCGTGTGATCGGATCTCGCCCGACTGGCCATCATCAACCATCAACTACAACACCAGCTCGAAGACGCTCACCAAGTCACCAACAT
>NZ_JBHXMY010001037.1:0-1099 GCF_042720195.1 Nocardia sp. NPDC058497
GGCCAGCATCTTGTCGCGCTGCTCCTCGAACTTGAGCACGTCCTCGCCCAGCTTGTCGAGGAACCCGGCCAGCCGCTCCCGGGTGGCCTCACCGCGGGCGGTGAAGTCGGTGCGCTCGAAGATGTTCCACTTCTTGAGCACCGGCTGGACGACCTCTTCGAGGTGCTGACGCAGGTCGTAGATGCCGTGCTTGGCCATCAGCACGCCGTTGCGGCGGAAGTTCGGCATACCGGCGCCGGGCATCTGGAAGTTCTCGACGATGAGCGAGATGGCCTCGATCGCCTGGTCGGGCGACAGGTCCAGGGCGGCGCCGCAGAGGTTGCGGTAGAAGATCATGTGCAGGTTCTCGTCGGCGGCGACGCGCTGCAGCATGCGGTCGGCGATCGGGTCGTCGCACACCTTGCCGGTGTTGCGGTGACTCACGCGCGTGGCCAGCTCCTGGAAGGTCACGTAGGCGACCGAGTGCAGGAAGCCGGCGTCCACCTCGGTGGGCGAGGCGAAACCGTTGGTCATGTGGATCATGCGGGCGTTCTCGAGTGCCACCGGATCGACGCCGCGGGTGACCACCAGGTAGTCGCGCATCACGATGCCGTGGCGGTTCTCCTCGGCGGTCCAGCGGCCGACCCAGGTGCCCCAGGCGCCGTCCTGGGAGAAGTTCTCGGCGATCTCACGGTGGTAGGACGGCAGGTTGTCCTCGGTGAGCAGATTGGTGATCATGGCCGCCTTGGCGACCTCGTTGAGCTTGGACTGCTCAGGATCCCAGTCGATGCCGCCCATGGCGGCGAAGTTGCGGCCCTCATCCCACGGGACGTAATCGTGGGGGTGCCATTCCTTGGCGAGCGACAGGTGTCGGTTGACGTTTTCTTCGGCAACCGGCTCCAACTCCGTGAGCAGTTCGAGTTGAGTCAGATCCCTTGCCATGTAAAAAACCCTTCGCTGTCGTGCTTACGGTCGAACGTCGCGATTCGGTCATACCCTACGGCACCGTAGGTGTGATGCGATACGCAACTGAGTGGTATGCCACAGAAGTTGAGTCATGCCACAACCTCAGTCGACACTGTCTCGTGATGCTGACGAGTGTAAGAGCTCGGCCCGCAGC
>NZ_JBHXMY010001038.1:0-1099 GCF_042720195.1 Nocardia sp. NPDC058497
GACTCGGGCCTCGTCGGCGTTGAGGCCGTGGTAGTGTAGCTGGGCGAACGTACGCTCGGCCAGGGCGATGTCGTCGGGATGAGCGGTGATGACTTCGCCGGTGACGGTTTCGATCTCGACCGCGCCACTGTCGTGGATGATGAACCCAGCTGCCGGGGCACGGAATTCGCTGTTGAGCGGCACGATCCCGATGCGGAGGTTGGGGCGGGAATCGAGGTCGTCGATCAACGCCTTGATCTGGGCGATCATCACCTCGGCGCTGCCGACGGTGCGGTGCAGCGCCCACTCGCCGATGAGGAACTCGAAGGTGTGAGGCTCGCGGTCGAGGATCAGCTGGCGTTGCATCCGGGCCGCGACGGTGTCCTCGACGTCGTTGGGTACACCTTGCACCTCGATACAGGCCGACAAGACCGCCCGCGCGTAGTCCTCAGTCTGGACGAGCCCGATGACGAGCTCCGGATTCCACGCGCGTTGGCGGGTGACGTCGGCCTCGATGTCGATCAGGCTGCGCTGCAACTCTGCCAGCCCGGTCCGGGTACGGGCATACCAGCTCATGTAGGTCATGTGATTCCGTCTCTGTGTGGCGGTCGGGCTGCCGGATTGGAGCCCTCGAGCTGAATCGGCGGGCCCGGTGAGCGGATGAACGGTGGTCATGCCGCTATCCCCGCGGTACGAGCGGCGGCGACGGTGATGCGGGCCAACAGTTCGAAGTCGGCCAGACGGCTGGGCCGGGGTTCGTCGAGCCACACCCGGATGTCGTCGTCGGGAGTGGGCAGCGGGATCGGGCATCCAGGCACCGTGCGGATCGCCTGCACCGACGACTCCCGAGAGAACAGGGTGACGGCGCGGGTGTCATCAGGTTTGGGCGCGGTGGTCAGGAACGTGCGGGTTCCGGTCGCGGCGTTGTCCACGATCGGCGTGATGACCTTGTGGCGGCGCAACTGGTCGAGGACCAAGTCAGCCAGGCCTGCGCTGACCTGGATCGCGTGGACCTGGTCGGCGGGCAGGATGATCTGGTCGTGGCTGTCGAGCACGACGTGCCAGCCGAGGCGCCGGTAGGCGTTGGCGCGGTCGGCGGGGGTTTCGGTCAGGGGTGTAG
>NZ_JBHXMY010001039.1:0-1099 GCF_042720195.1 Nocardia sp. NPDC058497
ATCACCTCCTCAGTGCCCCTCGCGGATTGATTTCGGTTGTGGGGGGCGGGGTTATGTTAAATCGACCCCGACCCCCGCCGGGCGCGCCGCCCGGGGCAGCGGCGGCGGACCGCGGGGTCAACGGGTACTGACCATGCGGCGCTGGAAACTGGAAGGCGGTCGCGAATCGGCCAGGGCCGGACTCGGTGGTCAGCTGGAGCCGCTGGGCAGCAGTCCCGCAGAGCCGCTGCCGAGCTGGGCGTCTCCGGTGATCTCGACGACAAGGGTCTTGGTGGAGGAGCCCTGCGTGGCCACGATCGTGTAGGTACCCTTGGCCGGCGGGCGCCAGGTGCCGCGGATCGCGCTGCGCTCCCGGTCCGGGTAGTCCAGGCGCTCGGGCGAACTGAGCTCGCGGCCGTTGATCGTCACGGTGGCGGGCAGTGCGTAGTCGGAGCCGAACATCCGGGCCATAACGCTGCAGTTGGCGCCCACATAATCGCAGGCGACGGGCACTTCGCTATTACCCCAGGCGGAGATGGTGATGTCTTCAACCTCCGCCGAGGCCGCGGGAGCCAGGGTGGCCGGGAGAACGAGTGCGCCCGCCGCGAGGGCGGTCAGTCCTGCGATTCGCATGGGTTCGGTGGTCCTTCGCATCGGTGTGGTCGGCCCCGGCGCTCGCCAGGGAACCGCGTGAAGCGGTAGCGTTCCACAGTTTTCGCGGGGCCGGTACCCCGAAAACCCAGGGCTTGCCGCTGAGCGGAGTCAGTAGTGGTTGCCGGCCTGGCGATGAGGACGTTGTCCCCGGGGACGGCATAGACCAGGCGGTTCTCGTCGTTGATCCGGCGTGACCAGTACCCGGACTTATCGCCTTTCAAGGGCTCGGGCTTACCCAGTCCGGCGAATGGGTCCCGCTCGATGTCGTTGATCAGGCGCATGATTCGAAGCGCCATCTTGCGATCGGTGAAGATCGGAACGTCAGCACCCAGTGATGTGCACCACCACCGGACACAACAGCGGGGCGGGGCGGAAAGCACCAGCCCCCGGGTTTTTGCGGGGGGGCCGGTCCCCCGCCGGGACCCCGTTAGGCGGGGGCTGTTAAACAAAAACCAGCCCCCCCGAC
>NZ_JBHXMY010001040.1:0-1097 GCF_042720195.1 Nocardia sp. NPDC058497
ACTGATCTCGAGCCGGTGGGCAAAATCTGTTCCACCCCCCCCCCACTCGGGCATGGGGGGGGCCTGTGCGTCGGCAGCCTGTCCGGTCCAGTTCTGCTGGATCGCCGCGATACGTTGCTGCAGTCCATCTAAGCTGTCGTCGAGGAAGCCTTTGAATCCCGCGACCCGGGTTGTTACCTGCTCAAGCTCGGACAGATCAACTTTGAAAGGCTGTGCGTTTTCTACCAATTCAGTTCCGGTAGGTCAAGCGAGCTGATTGCAGTCGCGTTGGATGAATCTTGGCCGGCAAGAGTCCGGCTTGTTACTCCGAGAAGCCCTGCGATCGCAGCCAATGCACCGAGTACAGTTTCAGCGCCATGCTTAGTTTCGGTCCAGCCTGTCGTGTATGCCTCTGCCGACGACCCCTCCCATGACGCCAATAATCCCTGGATTTCGGAATCGAGCGAGGACAGCCCTGCGATCAGAGACTCCGCGACCTGCTGAACGTAGGCCCCGGCATTCGCCACCTCCTCAGGAATGACTGAAAGGTCTCCCCGCTCAACGCCTTCGGCATTGGTTGTCATCACTTCCCTCCCCAGGGTCTCAGTCAGTGAGGGTACAGCAGACGTTCGATCGGTCGGCGGCCGCCGGTGCACTGGGCTGGCCCGCGCTTGCGCTGTTCCTGGCGCTCTTCGTCTGGACGCCGCCGTGCGCTTGGGGAGGTCGTCAACAAGCAGATCGTCATCTACACCTGGCTGACCGTGCTCGCCACGCTGCCCACGACCGGTGTCATCTACTCGGCCGTCGCGCTGGTCGCGGGTGCATGGTTCCTGGTGATGGCCCATCAGCTCCATGCCGGGGTGCGCCGCAGCGAGTCGATGAAGCCGCTGCGGTTGTTCCGGAGTCGAACAACTACCTGGCTGTTGTGTTCTGCGGTCGGGCGGTCGACTCAGTGCTCGGGTGGACCACGCTGGGTAACCTCGTCGGGCTCTGAGCTTTCTCGAACGAACACCGGTGGCCGGGGAGGATTGCCCGTCCATTGGCGTGCCCGCCCCGATGTCGGTCGCCTCGCCTGCCTAACAATCGAGCGCCTGGCTAACCATCGCGCGTTTGGCGGG
>NZ_JBHXMY010001041.1:0-1086 GCF_042720195.1 Nocardia sp. NPDC058497
GTGACCTCGCCGTCCGGTCGCTGGAGGCTCCCGTCGAACCCGCCGATCGTGTTCAACTGGGTCTATGACGGCAACCTGAACAACCGTAAGGGTTGCAACGGGTCGTGGGTGCTGACCATGAACTGATCCGGGTGTGGCCCGGAGCAGCACCGCTCCAGGCCGTGCACCCAGCCGGGTGCCGCTACCCCGCGGTGACGACCGGCTCGAAGGCGGCGCGGTGGTCGGCCGCCCACTCGGCGTAGCTGCGAGCTGGGCGGCCCAGAGCCTCGGCGATGTCGCCGGAGATCAGCTCGTTGTGGCCGTCTCGGATGAAGGTCTGGCCGATCAGGGCGCCCTCGACGAAGGCGGGTGGGAGGCCCGCCGAGGTCATGAAGGCGCGGGCGTCGGCTTCGGCGATATCGGTGACGGTGATCGGGCGGCCGATGATCTCGGCGAGGACGGCGGCCTGGTCGCGGCCGGTCTGCAGGGTGGGGCCGGTGAGGGTGTAGGTCCGGCCGTGGTGTGCGCCGGTGCGCAGGGCGGCGGTGGCGACCTCGGCGACATCGCGGGGGTCGACCACCGCCTGTCTGCCGTCGCCGGTGAGGTTCGGTACCGGGGAACCGGTGGTCAGCGGTTCGATCCAGCTGAAGGTGTTGGACGCGAAGGTGTTGGGGCGCAGGATCGTCCACTCGAGGCCCGAGTTCCGCACGGCTTCCTCACCGGGCACGTGCCAGGAGCCGGGGACGTCGAGGCGGGGGTCGCCGGTGCCGACGGCGGAGAGTTTCACGACC
The DNA here is from genome assembly GCF_042720195.1 of Nocardia sp. NPDC058497. NCBI lineage: Bacteria > Bacillati > Actinomycetota > Actinomycetes > Mycobacteriales > Nocardiaceae > Nocardia > Nocardia sp. NPDC058497. Next base: position 771 of record NZ_JBHXMY010001041.1, read on the forward strand.
CGGCGCACTCCGGCTTCGCGGGCGGCCGCGACCAGGGCGGCGTCGACGCCGGTGTCGTCGGGGCCGGGGAGGCCGTTGAGGAACGCGGCCTCGATGCCCGTCATCGCGGGGGCGAAGGTGTCCGGCTCGCGGTAGTCCACGCGGACCACCTCGACGCCGGCGGGAAATGTCGCGTTCTCCGGGTCGCGGGTGGCTGCCCGGACGGGCACGCCCTCGGCGACGAGCTGACGGACGATGGCGCTGCCAATGGTGCCTGTCGCACCGGTGATCAGGATCATGCGACGAGCAATGCCACTGCCCTGCCTGCGACCTGGAT
>NZ_JBHXMY010001042.1:0-1086 GCF_042720195.1 Nocardia sp. NPDC058497
CTTTCTGCTCGAGCTGGTGTTCGATCACCCAGTCGCGCTGTGCTTCCCGGTGGTCGGGTATCCAGGTCTGGGTGGCGCGCTGGAACTTGTAGCCGATGTAGTAGCCGTGGACGGCCTCGTCGCGGATGATGAGCCGGATCATGTCCGCGGTGTTGGTGAGCCGGCCGCGGGACGACCAGTGCATGGGCAGGTAGAAGCCGGAGTAGAAAAGGAACGACTCGAGCAGGGTGGAGGCGGCCTTGCGCTTCGCCGCGACGAACGCGCGGTCCTCCTGGAGCCACTCGTCTCCGCGGCCATAGTCGGTGCCGTAGTAGGACAGCACGATCTCGGCTTGCGCTGGAGGTGTCGGTTCTCCTCCGACCAGCGGAACGCCTCGTCTATCTCCTGGTGGGCAGAGCGTGGAGAAGATCGCGCTGTAGGACTTGGCGTGCACCGACTCCATGAACGCGATGTTGGTGAGCACCGCCACCTCGTGCGGGGTCGCCGCATCCTGGATCAAGGAGACCGGGTGCGCGTCATGGCGAACACACTAGGCCGCTGCGTGTCCCCCTGTTGACCAGATCTTCGTGTAAGTCCAAAAAGGCATAGGATCAAACGAGTGCGTTCGCAAAAGCCGCTGCGTAGCGCTGGTTCTCGCTCGGCTTCACGTCACCGGTGACCCTGAGTAGCACTGGTCCGTGCAGGTGGTGGTACTCAGTCCCAAGGATCGGGCTGGCGTCTGTAGCCCGGCGATGTAGTTGGCTCGTCTCTGTGCGTGTTCCGCGCTCGGCCAGACTTCGATCATGGCACCGCAGTCGGCTCCCAGTCGCTCACCGCATTGGACCGCTTTGTCGTAGACCACCGCCGCATCTGTGTAACCGGTTGGCCTGCCGATCAGGTTGTTCGGGTCGTTGGTCTCGGTGATGGTTACGACCCGCGTGACTGTATCCACGGCGGTGTGGATTCTTTCGGCGATCGCCGTGGCGGACAAGAACAGGCTGGGGTTCGCCATGGTCGGGGTGGGGACAGGGGGGGGGTGTTCGGCCCCAACCCCGGCGGGTGGCGGACCGCGTCGGCCAACGACTCGGCCAGCGGACCCTCGGCCAG
>NZ_JBHXMY010001043.1:0-1083 GCF_042720195.1 Nocardia sp. NPDC058497
ATTCAGATCGGAGTTACACCATCTTCCTGGAGCGGAAGGATAATTGGAGTAAGACAGATTTCCGACGAAAAGTCGCCGTACTGAAAAGGGCTTCGGACGATGGCGCGCTGAGTCGAAAGCCCGATAACCAGCCGACTCGGCACGGCAATGCGCAGAGTTCAGCGAGGACTATGTTGGAAAATTCTATCAACAAAGACTACAGCGATGAACTCAGGGAAATTGATAGAAGATATGCGCGTAATGTTATCGATAAGGACAATCGGGACCGCATGCGCGACCAGGCGGCAGCGCTGCATGCGCGACGACACGAGCGGCTGAAGTCGAAAGAGATGGATCACCTCCATGAACTCCAATTGAATGGACTCGACGCTCGTGGTAATATCGGACCGATCGAGGGTATTACCAATCACGGGGTAGGCCAGCAGATCAGGAATCAGTTGCGTACCATTCCGGGGAATGCCACAATCAGAATCGAGGTCTTAAAATGGTAGGATCGGCACTCGCCGACGTGGCAAGTAAAGTGACTGCTGTTAGGAATGCAAGCGCGAATGATCCGGTCGCACTTTCTAGATTTCCCTCGGGTAGCGAATTGGATACCTTGCGCATCCTCGGGGAGTATTGCGAAGAGATGCATCGTAGTGTTGATCGCAACGATGTGCCGGTTTCGGTGCTGGCGGGGCTGGAAAGTCTGCGCATCCCTATCTCGTTGATTGAATTGAATCGGATTACGAGTGGCCCTAGCGTGAGCGGGTTGAGTATAGGTAGTCGTTTTGCTAAGGGTGACATCATGGATGAGGACGGGGAGGTATATAGGATAGAGGAACACTGGATCAACGTTGGAATCGCGGGCAATGACACCTTTCTGTTGAACCTGACCACCGGGCACGTCATGTTCTCGGATCAGTATTTCTGGCGGTATGGCGAGGAGAATCGCTCTCGGGTCGTTTCGTCGGATATGCTGACATTTGTTAATGAATACATGTTCGGCGCCAAGTATGTCGAATTGGTGGATCCGTCCGAGCTGGAGGATCCGGACGGTTGGTATGCAACCCTGGTCGCGAACGGGTGGGCATGACATTGTGG
>NZ_JBHXMY010001044.1:0-1083 GCF_042720195.1 Nocardia sp. NPDC058497
ACTAATTTATATACCCACCACATCCCGCAAAAACTCTCTGACGCCCGCTTCACCGTGTTTGCTACCTCGTTCTGCTCGCGCCGAAAAGATGCGGTCACGAACGACGGCGTCGATATGCAGGAAGAGATTCGGGGCAAGGATATTGGCATTGCCCCACAGCCATGAAATATTACTTCGCGCCGCAGCGGTAAGAGTGCTTTTCTGATCTCGATTCCGCCCAACACGGAGATAGTCTCGGCGTACGCGAACAAGCCCGGCCGACCAGACTGACTGCAGGTCATTTGCGGTAACGACCAGCGCAATCCGGTTCACGACCTCGGGCGGGAGAGTCCATTCTCCAAACTTCATCGAGTACTTGCAGTCGACTTCGACGCCCGCGATACGATAGTCGGTTGCATCACCATCTGCAAATTCAAAGCAACGCTGGAGATTGATCTCCACGAGAGTACCCATATGAGTCTTCTCGGTCTTGTATAGCTGATCGAAATTCCAGCGGCCCGTCCTCTGGCCGTCGTATAGCTGATCAAGTGTATCCCTGATGACGCCCGCAAACCTGTCCCCCGACTGATCCAGTCGGTAGATTTCCTGCCTCACCAGATCGATCTCGGGGTCACTCGTGTCCGGCTGCCGCGGTGCACCGACCCACTGGTAGTCGTAGCTGTCAGTCACACAGCACCTCCTCCCCTGCCTGTGCTGCTCTGCAACGGAGCCAGCCTACCCAGAGCCGCCCATTACCGAGTCGTTCACCCAAGTCGATCGTCGGATACCATACTATCGCTCATATGTTCGGATCCACCCTCCAGCGCATCGACGACCGCTGCAACGGCCGTTGTCAGGTCCTGGTGCTCCCAAACCCGGACGACGCGCCAGCCAGCAGAGCCCAACGCCTGGTTGGCAGAGCGGTCACGTTCGACGGTCCGCTGCAGCTTGGGCCCCCAATACCACTCGTTGGTCGTCGGACGTCGGCCGTGTTCAGGGCACGCGTGCCAGAAACATCCATCCACGAATACCGCGACCGATCTTGCAGTGAAAACAACAACACGGCGACCCTATTCGTCACCCACAAAAAAACGGAAATACATA
>NZ_JBHXMY010001045.1:0-1081 GCF_042720195.1 Nocardia sp. NPDC058497
CAGTTTTCTTGACCCGGCCCACACCTATATAAAAACCTATTTTTGCGTCGCCAGCTTATTTTGTTTTAAAGCGACTGGGCCGGGGGCGTGGTACCAGGACGTTTTCGCCGGCGAAACCGTCGCCGCGGTGAGCCGTATCGACGCGGCGACCTTCACTATTCCCGCTCAGCCCTTCGCCTGGCGTCCTCGGGTTTATGGCCATGGGTACGTCTACTCGGTCAACAATGGCGCACAATCCGGGGAATTGACGGTGCGGCTGAACAATGCGCAAGGCGCACTGGTCGGCATGACAGCGGCGGGCAGTGGTGGCTGGATCTACGCGCCGGTCATCCCGTGCTATCGAGACGGCACGACGACTCGGTCGCTGTCACCGTCCGCTGACTATGCCACGGTGCCCGCCGGCCAGCCCGCGAACATCGTCGTCGGAGTGGAACGTATCGGCACCGGAACCGGCGATATCGGATTCCATCCGGGCCAGTGCTCGATCGTCGTCTTCGCCGAGCCCACGGAGTGAGATTAAATGTCTACTGTAGCAAAGTATTTCGAGTCAACTCTGGTACGCGGCATCGACGAGGGTGTCGGGCGTGCCGGTGTGGTCCAGGCGATGCAAGGCACGCCCCGGGTCGGTGACCTGGAACTGATGACCGGGCTCGCCGGCCCGGACGGGCCGGCCGGTGAAGCGGCACGGCCGTTTCGGTGGGAAGGCGACATCGCCGATCAAGCCGCGTTGTCGGCACTCGGCGCCAAGCTGGGAATCCCGCATGCGGGGAAAGCGTGGCGGGTGCTGTCCACTGGTGCGCTCGTGTACTGGAACGGGTCGGGTTTCGACAGTTTCGCCGAGGCTTTCGGCGCGGCCGGCCCCGATGGCGAACCCTGTTCGGTCTCTATCGGCACCGTCGACACCGGTCCGGTCGGATCAGATTTGTCGGTGACCGTCACCGGTACGGCGCCCAACCTCGTACTCAACCTGGTTGTACCGAGAGGCAGGCAAGGCAAGAAGGGCGCGGCAGGCGGGCCTGGGCCGATCCGCCAGTCCACCGACTATCTCGATGGCGCTCACCCCGACCGTGCTGTTCCTACT
>NZ_JBHXMY010001046.1:0-1076 GCF_042720195.1 Nocardia sp. NPDC058497
GGTCAACGGCGACGCTGTGCGCTGTGAGTCTCCGACCCGGGAGCACCAGAAGGCCGTCCTTCGCCTGCTCGCGATGTTCGAGTCAGCGGCCAAGGAGCATGTATCCGTGGATCCGTCGACCTGCCTCGATGCCGGCCATGACTTCGATGTGGCGCTCTGGGAAACACCCCGGGCCACCATCCGACGGCCGGACGTCGCACTGTTCGAATGCGTGCCTTCCGAGGTTGGGCCGATGCCCGCCCGCCATGTGAAAATTGCTGTCGAGGTCATTTCACCGAGCCACGTGAAGACCGACCGGCTGGAAAAGATGAGTGAATACGCAGCCGCCGGAATCCCCTGGTATTGGCTGGTCAGCATCACCGACACCGACGTCACCGCCATCGAGACCTACGCACTCGACCACGGTGTCGGACATTATCGTCTCGCCCGGATCTTGAAGCCAGGCACCGCATTCGCCGTCGAACTGCCCATCCGGATAAACCTGGATTGGGGTCAGCTGACCGACCTGGTGCTGTAGGCCCATCAGCCTTGGGCTCATTCAGCCGCGACGGACGCGCACCGTGAAGCCCGTGGTGAACCGAGCGTTGTCCACAATCGCGAAGTAGTCCACAGAACCCCAGTTCACAGCCATTAGCGGCCTCGCGACCCGATACTCTGAGGACAGCCGAAGAGGAGGTTGCAGCTATGACAACCGCACAGGTTCGTGGACCGATGAAGATGCCCGACTCAGCTTTCGCGATGTGGGAGCGCGGTGAGCTCGACGAGTACCTCCATGTCCCGGACGGCAGTCGCGTCGAAATCATCGGGGGGGAAGTCGTCGTGTCACCTTGTCCACGATTCGGCCACGGACACGTGGTCCAGTCGATATCACGGGCCGTTTACGCCGCCGAGCTCGCCGACGAATCGTTTTGCTGGCAGCTGGCGACGAACGTCGACCTGAGCCTGATCGAGATCCAAGACGGATACGTGCCCGACCTGTTCCTACTCGACCGAGAAACCCACGCGGCCCTGCTCGCCGCCGACTCACCGCGGGTCTACCCAGCTCAACTGGCCCTCGCCGTCGAGGTGACCTCCCC
>NZ_JBHXMY010001047.1:0-1074 GCF_042720195.1 Nocardia sp. NPDC058497
ACCGCCAGGGGGCCATGCCTCACCGGCTCCGGCAACTGCGTCGCGCTTGGCCGACACAGCGTCCGCCTTCGCCTTCCAGACGGTGCCGATCAACGGGGCAAGAAGGACTCGGAATGCGTCAGAATCGCCGTACTGCTTACGGACTGGCGCCGAGGACGCGAGCTTGTCCAAACCTTCGTAGGTGAGCTCGAACCGCAGCTTCAGCGGCCGCTCCACAGTTATGCGGCGGTATCCGAAGTCCTCATTGTTGAAGACTTTCACCTTGCTGTGCAGCGGGTGAGTCGGATCCTTAGCGACCGTTAGCGCATCTCCATACAGCCGCGTGATCTCCTGAATTTGCTGATCGCTCAGCTGCTTACGCTTGTCACCCAACGACTTCCGCATCTTCACCCAGTAGTCCCGCGCATCCAGCAGCACCACTTTGCCCTGATGGTCCGGCTTCTTACGGTTGGTGAGGATCCAGAAGTACGTGGAGATTCCGGTGTTGTAGAAGAGCTGATCCGGCAGCGCGACAACAGCTTCCAGCCAGTCATTCTCGATAATCCAACGGCGAATATTGGACTCGCCGGATTCGGCGGCACCGGTGAACAGCGGGGAACCGTTGAAAACAATGGCGATGCGGCTACCACCCTCACCGGCGGCGTTGACCGGCTTCATCTTCGAGATCATGTGCTGCAGGAACAGCAACGAGCCGTCGTTGATTCGCGGCAGGCCGGCGCCGTAGCGACCAGCATCACCGAGGTTATCCGCCTCCCACTCGACATCGTCCTTGATCTTCTTCCACTCCACACCGAAGGGGGGGTTGGCGAGCATATAGTCGAACTTGGTCTTGGGGTGGCCGTCGTTGTCGTCGAGGGAGTTGCCGAGGACGATGTTCTCGGAGTCCTCCCCCTTGATAATCAGGTCGGAGCGGCAGATCGCCCAGGATTCCGGGTTCAACTCCTGCCCGTACAGATCCACCGTCGCCTGGGGGTTCAAAGCGGTGATGTGAGCCTCCGCGGAGCTCAGCATGCCACCGGTACCGCAAGCCGGATCGAGCACACGCCGAACCACACCGGGCACCCCGAGCAAGTC
>NZ_JBHXMY010001048.1:0-1070 GCF_042720195.1 Nocardia sp. NPDC058497
GGCGCAGCGGGTAGTTGTAGAAGGACATGTTGCGCAGGTGCGCGCCCGCGTCGCCGAAGCCCATCTGCACGCCGCTGCTGGCGGCGAGCTTGTTCAGGTAGTCGGGCCGGTCGTTGGCGATGGTGGTGCGCCAGCGCAGCGCGGCACCGTGCTCGACGACCAGGTCGAGATAGGCGTCGACCGGATGCAGACCCCGGTCCTTGCCGACCTGACCGATCGTCTTGCCGACCACCGACGCGTCGGGGCAGGCGACGATCTCGGCGTCGAAGAAGTCGCGGTGCCAGATGCGCGGGGTGAACTTGTTGTCGTATTGCTTGCGGAACCAGCGCCGGTAGGACTCGTCTTGCAGCAGTTCGTTGCGCTCGACCTGATCCTTCAGATGCAGCGCGGCCGCACCGGCACCGAACTCTTCGAAGACGACCAGATCGATGCCGTCGGCGTACACCGTGAAGGGCACCGGCAGGTGCTGCCAGCGGAAGTCGGTGCGCGCGAAGCGGTTCAGCAGTGGCGCCACCGTCAGCATGAACCACACCAGCGGCGGGTAGGCCTTGGAATCCGCGGCCGAGAGCAGCGAGGTGCGCAGCGGACGGCGGCCGACCCCCGCGCTGGCGAGGAAGAACTTGGCGATGTTGGGGCGCAGGCTCACCGTCGGCGCGCTCTGCAGGATGCGGCGGTTGCGGCGCAGCACCCGGTTCAGCGCCCGCACCTCCTTGCCGCGCGCGTAGGTCGAGGGCAGCGAGCGCGACCGGTACTCGTCGCCGTCGATCTTGTCGAGCGGGTTCGACATCGACGACAGACCGAGGAAGCCCGCGGTGATCGCCTCACCGAGCAGCTCCTGCATCCGCTCGATCTCGGCGGCGGTCGGCTTGGTCTCACGGGTGACCGCGCGCCCGAGCCCGAGCACATGGGTGCGCAGATCCGAATGACCGAGGAACGCCGCGATATTCGGCCCCAGCGGCAGCTCGTCGAGGGCCCTCGCCGATTAGGCCCGTGTAATATAAACAAAAGAAGCATCCCCAGAAAAAAAAAGTGTTATAAAAGTGTGGGGGCGGATAATAAAAAAAAAAGTG
>NZ_JBHXMY010001049.1:0-1070 GCF_042720195.1 Nocardia sp. NPDC058497
CCCTCCCCGCCCCCCGCGCGGCTGCGGGCGGCGCCCCCCCCCCCCCCGCGGCCGGGGCATCCCCGCTATGAGTCCTACGGGTTGCCTAAGACGCTGGCCGCGGATCTGGCTGATCAGCGGGTCACCGCCCGCGAGCGGCTGCTCGGTGAGTCCGAGATCGACCGGATGGACTTGGCGCGGGAGCACGCGAGCCTGCGCCAGCGCCACGGTCTGTCGATCGAGCACAACGCCGATCTCACCGAGCAGAACGCCGAGCTCACTCGGCGGTTGACCGCGATGACCGCCGAGCGGGACCAGGCCGTCACCGAGCGGAGGGACTCCGATATGAAGCGGGTCCAGGCGCTCGCTGAGCAGGGCAGGTTGCGCGTTGAGCGTGACGAGGCGGTGGCCAAGCTCGTCGAGACCACCCGGCCCGGTGACAGGTTCGGCAGCGCGGAGCGGCAGGCCACCGAGGCTCGTGCGGCAGCCACGGCCACGTCGACCAAGTCGGCCACGGCCACGGCCACGGCGTCGACGGGGTCGGAGTCGGCTCAGTCGCCGTCGACCGAGTCCGTTCCGTGGGAGACCGAGTCCGGTGTGTCCGAGCAGCCCAGCGCGCGGACGGCCTACTCCGGCAACGCCCTGGCCGACGCGATGAACCGCCGGGCCGAGCGGGGAGGCATGGAGCGGTGAACCGCGACGACGAGCTCGACGACCCGTTCATCGCCCGCTACGCCGACCGCGTCACCGATGACCGAGAGGTGTTGTGGCGCGCGGACTTTGCCCGGGTCCTGGACTACGAGGACCGCGGCTACGAGGAAGACCCGGCGCTGCTGCTGGCGGCGCGGCAGATCCGGGATCGGTGGGCCACCGATCCGCAGGTTGCGCCGCGGTGGACCGAGCTCGACGAGATCCACGCCGCGTGGATCTTCGCGCCCGAGGCGATGAAGCAGGCGCACGAGGTGACCAAGGCCGGGGGGATTGCGCCGCCCCGGCATGGCGACACCCCGGGGGGCCCCCCCAAGCAACCACCCGCGATGGGCCGCCCACGCGCCGGGCCCCGCTGGGGAGCGCACAAATAACACAACACA
>NZ_JBHXMY010001050.1:0-1068 GCF_042720195.1 Nocardia sp. NPDC058497
AGCCACCCGGGTGGGCCACCACACTAAGCCGCCCCCCGGCCTCGCATGAATGGCCCGCTACACCCCGTCGAGCCCGACGACGCCACCAACCAATGCCTCCGCCAGCACGTCACGCATCTCCTCCTCGGCCCGAATCGCCTGCCGCAGGGATACGATCCGCTCCTCTCGTTTCACCAGCGCGGCAACGATCACCCGCTGCTGCGCCGGCGGCGGCACCGGAACTTCTAGCTCGGCGAGTTCGCCCGCGCTCATGGTCGGTGCGACATGCACCGACGCGGTCGCCCGGATCCGATCACTGGTGCGCCTGCAGAGTAGGAACTCGAGAAGGTAGCGTGGCTCAACCTCGACATCAGGTCGGACCCTGAGCCGGGTCAGGTTGGAGTCGAACAGCCACCCGTCCATGTTCTCGCCCACGATGGCGGCATCCTGTACCTGCCCCACGCGGACAACGAGTATGTCGTCGGCGAGCAAGCCGTAGTCAGCGAAGTTCCAGGCCACCTTCTCGGTGGTCCGATCGAGACCTTCCCCGCTGATATGCCTGGCTTTGAGGCTGCTGGGCCGAAGCACCGGTACGCGGGCGTCGTCGCCGGTCACCATCAGGGAGCGTTTAAGCCTGGAGGGCCCGGCTTTGATGTCACACAGCTCGACGAGCTTGCGAACCTTCCACCCCTCGGGGTAACCGGACTTTTGAACATCGTTGCGTATGAAGGGTGTAGGAGCCGAAACCGGAACCAATGCTCCAGCTAGGGCCGTCTCCGCCGAGCGAGCAGAGTCGGCGATGCGCCGGATTCGGGGTTCACCGGCGACTTCGTCGGCACTGAGATACGTATGCGGAGTAAGCAGGTAATCGCGCGCCGCCACCGCGGAAACCGGGACAGCAACCATCCGCGCGGGCCCGACGGCTTTGTCGATCATGACGCTGCGCGTTTCCCCCGGCACCAGTTCGAAAGGCTCTCGCACCAGTGCCGCGATCTGTTTCGCACCCGCGAAGGCGGGCCGATCACGCTCGCTCGCTTTGAACTTCAGCGCGGTCGCATCAACCATCACGATGCGGGGCTCGGACTCGCC
>NZ_JBHXMY010001051.1:0-1068 GCF_042720195.1 Nocardia sp. NPDC058497
CCGGAGCTCAGGACCCTCCGCGGGTCAGGATCGTCGCTCGGCACAGCTGGGACGTTCGGGGGGTGCATGCCAATCCAGGCCGCGCGTGCGATGAGCTCTCCGAGCACGTTGCAGCCACCGACAACGCAGCTTATCCCGCAGTCCCTCGCCCTAGCAGTCAGCTACCGGAGCGGATACATCCCTGTAGCGCGGCCGATTTGGACGAGTTGGCCGCGCTACGCGCGCAGCTGTGGCCGGATAGCTCTGTCGACGCCCATCGCGCCGACGTCGGCGAACAATACGACGGGTCCCGCGCCGCGGCCGCATTCCTCGCACGCGAGGAAGGAGGCGCCGCAGTCGGCTTCGGTGAAGTCACACTGCGCCACGACTACGTCAACGGATGCGACACCTCACCGGTTGCGTTCCTCGAAGGCCTCTTCGTGATCCCCACCCACCGCCGGACCGGAGTAGCCCGTGCGCTGTGCGAGGCACTGGAAGAATGGGGCCGTGACAACGGCTGTACCGAACTCGGCTCTGACGCCCTGCTGAGCAACGCCGCCGGACAGGAGATGCACGCCGCTCTGGGCTTCGCAGAACGCGAACGTGTCGTGTTCTACCGAAAGATGCTGTGACGCATCGTTGTCAGCCCCCGCCAGAAACGATCAGCCGGATTCACCGATCGGTGGCATCCCACGCTTTTTGTCCCTGAGTTTGGATATGCGTTGCGGCAACGTCCCGTCCTTCCACTGACGCTCGAGATGTTTGAAAACGCCATAAGGGTGCTTCGACATCACCGACTTCTTCAAATCTGTACCATCGAGTGGATCTTCAATGGAATAGTTCGGCGATAGTGGTACTTGGTCCGCCCAGTAGGCCTTTCGGCATATCATGCACCACAGCAGGGTGACGCCGGGGCGCCGTCCAATCGGTATTTCGTAGTAGTACCAGTGCAAGGTCAACTGCTGACAGGACGGGCAAGTTGCTGCCGCATGTTTCGTATGGATCGGTCCATCAACCGATATTCGAGTCAGCTCTTCTGTCGAATACCGTTTCCACCTGTATTCGCTTCCACGCTTATACTCACTCATT
>NZ_JBHXMY010001052.1:0-303 GCF_042720195.1 Nocardia sp. NPDC058497
GACACCTGACCCCGCGTCTCTGCGGGTGCACAGTCGGGCGGTCAGGCCGGATGGGCACATGGCCCGTCCGAGTTGCCAGTCGTCAACGAAGCAGAAATGTTGAGATTCTCGCCAGCCCTACTGACCGGCGCCGTGAGGCGTACTGCCTCCGGGCTAGGATACGGCGCGACGTCAGTTGACGCGATCTCGCACGTGGACCGACGCTGTCAGCTCGCCAACCTCGCCTGTGAGAGGCTGGCATTTGTTGAGAAGTCTCGCCGAGCCACGTGGGCTCGGCGCCGCTGCGCTGTCAGGTCGACCCAG
>NZ_JBHXMY010001052.1:313-1065 GCF_042720195.1 Nocardia sp. NPDC058497
TGTTGCCGGAGTCGCCCGGGGGCCCCGCGGTCGCCCGCCCCCACCCCGGGGTGTCGGGGGGGGCTTTTTTGTTGTACGCCCGCCCCCCCCAGGGGGGCCCGCCCGCCGCTGCTCTGTCAGGTCGACCCAGATACTGATCGAGTCTTTGAGATTCTCGCCGAGCCCTGGGATCGGCGCAATCCGGTCACATTGGCACGCCAATGCACAGCTGCGCTCGTCGATGGCTGGGACCCGTTGGTGCAGAATGCCTTCTGACACGAGTACTGCCTGGTATCGCTGCACAAAGGCCGTAGACTGGCAATGCTCCCTCGCGCAGGATGGACCAGTTGGAGGGGACAGTGACTGCAGCATTCTTCGCCGCGTTGGCGGGGTTGGTCGGAGTCATGATCGGACGTTTGACGTTTGTGGGATACACGATCCGAATCGGCTCGCTGGCGTCGCGATCAGAAGACCGCTAGTGCCGCGTCAACCAACGTTGGATAGGTAATCCGGGCGTCGGATCTTGGAGCCGACAGCGAAGTCTCGGACCGTTCCGGCGTGCAGGTTGCGCCAGCGGATGTAATCACCGATCGCGGCATCTTGCTCGGCGTGGCTGCGGTGGTCGGTGCCGTTGCGTGCGAAGTAGCGCAACGCCGCGAACTCGCACTCGATCCGGTTCAACCACGACGAATACGTCGGCAAGAACACCAACTCGACGTGGTTCTCTGCGCATCACGCCCGGACCTCGGCCCGCTTGTGCACGGAGTAGTTCT
>NZ_JBHXMY010001053.1:0-1062 GCF_042720195.1 Nocardia sp. NPDC058497
ACCCAGGGCGCGCTGCGCTGGTACAGGTCGAGCTGGGCCACCTGCCCCGCGATCGACGGCACGATCTGGATGGCCGAGGCACCGGTGCCGACGACCGCGACCCGCTTGCCGGTGAGATCGACGTCGTGAGCCCAGCGCGACGAGTGGAACAGTTCGCCCCGAAAGGAACTGATGCCTTTGATGTCGGGCAGCTTCGGTGTGCTCAGCGGACCGGCCGCCGACACGGTGATGCCGGCGGTGAACGCGCCGCGGCTGGTCTGGATGTCCCAGCGTGCGGTGTCGCTGTCCCATCGCGCGCCGGTCACCTCGCAGTCGAGCAGAATCGACTCACGGACCCCGTGCCGGTCCACCACGTCCTGGATGTACTGCTGGATCTGTGGCTGCGTCGAGAACGAATGCGTCCAGTTCGGGTTCAGCGCGAACGAGTACGAATAGAGCTGAGACGGCACATCACAGCCCGCACCGGGATAGGTGTTGTCCCGCCACGTACCGCCGATGTCGCCCGCGCGCTCGAAGACGACGAAGTCGGTGATCCCGAGCCGGCGCAGCCGCATGGCCACGCCGAGCCCGGCGAACCCGGCCCCGATGATCGCCACCCTGATGTGGCGCCGAGGCGTCTGCGTCACCGTGACTTCGCCGTGGTGTCGTAGGCTTCGATGTCGAACCGGCGCACCAGCTTCCGGAACCGGAAACTGAAGTCCGGCCACAGCGCGGGACTCTTGCCGTGCTTGTCGAGAAACCAGCTGGTGCAGCCGCCGGTGACCCACACGGTGCGGGCCATCTTCGGCGCGAGCGCCTCGTTGTAGTCGCGCTGCACGTCCAGTTTGGCCTCGAACGTCTGCAGCTCGCGCGCCTGCATCGTCTTGACCGCATCGACGACGTAGTTGATCTGTGACTCGATGGCGTAGATCAACGAGGTGTAGTTCAGCCCGGAGTTGGCGCCGAGCATGAAGAACATGTTGGGGAAGTTGGCGACGGTGGTGCCCTTGTACATCTGGTAACCCTCGGCATCGGCGGCCTCGGACACCGTTCGACCGTCACGACCGGTGTAGAGGTTGTAGG
>NZ_JBHXMY010001054.1:0-1062 GCF_042720195.1 Nocardia sp. NPDC058497
GCACTGCCCGGTGAGCACGGCTTCCGCAGCTTCTTCGGCTTCTATCACAACCTGCCCGACACGCTGCGCCGAATTCCGTTCCGCGGCAACCGCAACGGCGTCCACGACAACCTCGTCCGCCTCGACGCGGCGATGATCGCGGGCATGGGGCGCAGCAACCTGACCATCCCCCTGCCGTTTCCGCTCCCGTTCAGCCGGATCCCGATGACACCCAGGCAATTCGCGGACTCGTTCGTCTCGGTGTTCGAGACGCTGTTCCGGCTGCCGCCGCACGAAGCGCTCTTCGCCGCCGAACGGCTGGCGGTGTACGTCTCCAGCTGCGAGGAACGCAAACTCGGCCAGTGGGAACGGATGAGCTGGACCGAATTCGCCGGCCTGGACAACGCCTCCGCCGAGTACAGCCGCTTCCTCGGCGACGGGTTCATCCGCGCGCTGGTGGCGACGAAATCCCGCAACTGCAGCGCACATTCGATCGGGCTGGTCGGCGAGGAGTACGTGTGGTCGCTGCTGAATCTCAACAACGACGGTGACGGCCGTGGCAACGACCGGGTGCTCGACGGGCCGACCTCGGAGACGTTCATCGATCCCTGGGTCACCCATCTGCGTTCGCTCGGTGTCACCTTCGCGCTCGGCGCGCAGCTGTCGGGCTTCGAGACCGACGGCGCGCATATCCGCGCGGCGACGGTGACCGACAGCACCGGTGCCAGGCGCAGCGTCGAAGCCGACTACTACGTCAGCGCGATTCCGCTGGACAAGGCTCCCGCGGTGTTCGCCGAGGACGTTCTCGCCGCCGATCCCCGCCTCGAGTCGATCTCGCGGCTGCGGTCGGCCTGGATGGTCGGCATCCAGTTCTTTCTGCGCAGGCGGGCCGACCTCGCCGCGGGGCACGTCGCCTATGTCGACTCACCGTGGGGCCTCACCTCGATCAGCGAGGCGCAGTTCTGGCGGACACCGCTCACCGGCTACGGCGACGGCGGGGTCGCCGACGTGCTGTCGGCGATCATCTCCGACTGGGAGGAGCCGGGCGTGTTCACCCGCAAGACCGCCGCACAGTGCACGCCC
>NZ_JBHXMY010001055.1:0-1062 GCF_042720195.1 Nocardia sp. NPDC058497
ACCTCGGCCAAGCAGGACGGCCGCAACATGACCATGGTCCTCGCTCCCCACAAGGGCGCGAAGACGCGGGTGAAGGCACAGCAGGAATCGGCGCCGGCGGCACGTCCGCTGCCGACCGGTCCCGCGAGCGCCGACCCGGCTGCGACGGTCGAGCCGACCGCGCCTGCCGAGCAGGCTGCGCAGGCCGACTCGCAGTAACACCGATTTCACCGACTAGATAGAGGAATCCATGCCGAAGAACAAGACCCACAGCGGCGCCAAGAAGCGATTCAAGGTGACCGGCAGTGGCAAGCTGCTTCGCGAGCAGGCGAACCGTCGCCACCTCCTGGAGCACAAGGCCACCCGCCGGACTCGTCGTCTGGAAGGCACGGAGTCCGTCGCTGCCGTCGACGCCCCCCGCGTGAAGCGGCTGCTCGGTCTCGCCTGAGACCGTCGCAACCTGACGATTCCGCGGCCGGGATAACCGGACGCCGACAACTACCGAACTCGGGCGCCCGCCGCGCCCCCAGATGATCAAGGACTGAAAAGTGGCACGCGTCAAAAGGGCTGTCAACGCTCAGAAGAAGCGCCGTTCCATCCTCGAGGCCTCCAAGGGCTACCGGGGCCAGCGCTCGCGCCTGTACCGCAAGGCCAAGGAACAGCAGCTCCACTCGCTGACCTACGCCTACCGCGACCGCAAGGCGCGCAAGGGTGACTTCCGCAAGCTGTGGATCGCTCGTATCAACGCCGCCGCGCGTCTGAACGACATCACCTACAACCGCTTCATCCAGGGCCTCAAGGCCGCCGGTGTCGAGGTTGACCGCAAGATCCTCGCCGAGCTCGCCGTCTCCGACGCCGAGGCCTTCGCCGGTCTCGTCGCTGTCGCCAAGGCCGCGCTGCCCGCCGACGTCAACGCCCCGGCCACCGCTGCCTGAGCTTGACGACGCACAGCGATCTGTCGGAACGACCCGTGGACGCGCTCTCCGAGCGCCCAACCCCGGGGGGTGTGGCCGGAGAACACACCCCCCCCCCCCCCCCCCCCCCCACTGATCCTATAAAAAAAAAAAGACTCGCGCCCAAACA
>NZ_JBHXMY010001056.1:0-1061 GCF_042720195.1 Nocardia sp. NPDC058497
GCCACTCCATGCACCCGCTCCCGGACGGTCGGCCTCCCCGGTTCGATTGTCCACCCGATGACCGATCGGCGAAATGGGCGTCGTCATCGATCGCCGGTCAGCAAGACGCGCAGGTCGTGCTCGCGCCACCGGTCGACGACTCCCGGACACACCTTCAGATACTCGACGATGCGGTCGGTATCCCAGCCGTGTGACTCGCGCAGGCCGGCGCCGATCATGGCCAGGTACCGGGCCGACGGTTGTTGCAGCGCAACGGTTTCCGCCTTCCACGGCGCGGTGAAGGTCAGGATGGGCACGCCGTCCTCGGTGCCCGCGTGCAACACGGTCTCGTAGCGGCCCGGTCCGAGCCGCACCGCGCCGTCGGTGAGCACCCGCGCCAGGTCGAAGCCGGCGCCGGGCTCGCGGTACATCTCCTGGGCTTGCAGATCGGCGAACTGTTCGACGGTGAGCAGGTACCCGCGGGCCGCGACCCCGGTCGGCCAGCCCGCGGCGGGCCGGTCGGCGTAGAAGGCGACGCCCCCGGTCCAGACCGGGCTCTGCCAGGCGAAATACAGGCATCCCCGCAGCGTGAGGGCGGTGACGGCCGCCGGTGGGGTGGGGTCGCGGAACCCCGGATAGGTGTGCGAGGTCCCCGGCGGAGTGCCGCCCCGGCGGTAGTAGGCGAAGCGCGCGGCATGCATGTTGGAGCCGTACGCGGCGTACCAGACGTGCTGAGCTGTGGTCACGGGCTCACCTCGGGTGGGTCACGGTTTCCTGAGCGAACGAAACGAATTCGCTCCTGCTGTCGATTCTTCCTTCGATGGGTCGGGCGAGGACGTCGAGGGGAAAGATCATGAGATCAGCAATCGTGGTGGCAGCGCTGGTGGCACTGGCGGGGGGACTCGCCGCCTGTGCCGGCGACCTGGGATCGGGCGCGCAGCCGACCGTCATCCAGCCGTCCGCACCGAGTGGAACACCGCCGACCGGCGCGCCGGGCACCGAGCCGGCCGTCGTACCCGGCCCCACGGCCCCGACCGGTGCTCCGGTCCCGACCGGCCTGCCCTCCCGTGACGATGCCACCG
>NZ_JBHXMY010001057.1:0-1061 GCF_042720195.1 Nocardia sp. NPDC058497
GTGCCACCCTGCGCATCTCGAGCCAGCTGGTCGCGAACTGGCTGCGCCACGGCATCGTCACCGAGGCCGACGTGATCGCCAGCCTCGAGCGCATGGCGCCGGTCGTCGACCGCCAGAACGCCGGTGACAAGGCCTACCGCCCGATGGCGCCGGACTTCGACGCCTCGATCGCCTTCCAGGCGGCCAAGGAGCTGGTGCTCGAGGGCACCAAGCAGCCCAACGGCTACACCGAGCCGATCCTGCACCGCCGCCGTCGCGAGTTCAAGGCCACGCAGAAGTAGCGCTGTCGGCTGTGTGAAAAGTAGCTCGTAGCAGTTCTTTTCGCGTACGGCCCCGCTTCGGAGAATTCCGAGGCGGGGCCGCTGTCGTCACCGGAGGTCACCGTGGATACCGGCTCATCACCCTCAAAACGGTCACAAAAACGGTCACAAAGCGGGACGCTCCGCCGTCGTCCGCACAGGGTGGTCTACCGGCTGGCTACCGCTGCTACTTCTGATCGATGGGATCCGGTGGCGGACCCGGGTGGGATCGCCCTGGCGGGACGTGCCGGAGTGTTACGGGCCGTGGCCGACGGTGTACGGGCTGTTCCGTCGCTGGCAGCGTGCGGGGGTGTGGTCGCTGATCTGGAAAATGCTGCAGGCCTTCGCTGATGCCGCCGGTCGCATCGTGTGGCAGGTGAGTGTCGATTCCACCATCGCTCGGGCGCATCGGCATGCCGCTGGCGCCCGCCGCGACGGTCAGGGGCAGGTCGAGCCGCCCGGCGGGGTCGAGGTCGAGCCGGGCGATCACGCTCTGGGAAGGTCTCGTGGAGGGTGGACCACCAAGACGCATCTGGCGTGTGAGCAGGGTCGCAAAGTGTTGTCGCTGCTGCTGACCGCGGGTCAGCGTGCGGACTGCCCGCAGTTCACCGGTGTGCTCGATGCGATCTCGGTGCCGCGGCTGGGCCGCGGACGAGCGCGAACCCGCCCGGACCGGACGCTGGCCGACAAGGCCTACAGCTCGCGCGCTGTCTCTGATACACAAAACCGAGCCCCCGCGACCCGAAATCATCTCGGTGTGGC
>NZ_JBHXMY010001058.1:0-1054 GCF_042720195.1 Nocardia sp. NPDC058497
GGGGGGACCCGGGCCGGCCCCGCCGGCCGGGCGCGGAGGCAGGTGGCGAGGGAGGACTCGACGTGGCAAACGACAGCGATCGTTGGTGGGAGGCGCCGGGGATGTCGGGGGAGCCCCCGCAGACCGGAGCCGACCCGTACTCCCAGCCCGCCATCCCGCAGCAGCCAGGCGGATATCCGCCGCCGCAGTACGTTGCACAGCCGGGGTACGGGCAACCGCCGTACGGTCAACAGCCGTATGCGCCGCAGCCGTACGGTCAGCAGCCCTATGCGCAACAGCCCTACGGGTATGCGCCACAACCGAACCCGGGACCCCCGCGCAGCGGCAACAGCGCCGGGGTGATCATCGCAGTGGTCGTCGTGGTCGCGTTGATCGTGGTCGTCGGGATCGCCGCCGTCGTGATCGGCACCAGCAGCTCCGACGACACCTCCGCCGCGGCGACCTCGACCACCGCGACGACGGTGAAAGCGGGGCCGTTGACCGGCACGACCACCGCACCGGCGACGCCGGGTTCGAAGGGCGTGCTCGTCGCCTCCTACCGCGTCGCCTACGACGTGCCGTCCACCTGGTCGGTCTCCGACGAGTACGACACCATGTCCTTCACCACGGGGCTCGGCGCGATGAACGGCCGCGGCCAGGCGACCGAGGGGGAGAGCTACTGCCCCGGCTCGGCCTATCGCGCCATGGCGGGCGTGACAACGACGACCGAATCCGATCCTGCCGCTGCCGCCAAGGCCATCGCGAAAATCGCTGCGGCAGGCGGATATTCGGACCCGACCGGCGGAAAGCTGACCTCGCCGACCGCGCTGACGACTCAGAGCGGCGTCACCGGCCAGTTCGTCGAGAGCACGGGCCCCTGGAAGCCCGCGGTCGCAGGCTGCACCGCCGACTCCTACTCGGTGTACACCTTCGCCTTCGAGAACGCCGCCAACACATTGCTGGTGCTGACGCTGCTCGTCGACCGCAATGCCACCGGCGAACTCACCGCCGACCAGGCCAAGAAGATCATCACCAGCTTGCGCCTGGTCTGAGCCCGGTCAGGACTGTTTCGTCA
>NZ_JBHXMY010001059.1:0-1048 GCF_042720195.1 Nocardia sp. NPDC058497
TGGAGAAGTCGATCCAGGAGTACGTGCCCGGCTACCGGCTGCTCAACGATCCGCAGTTCGACGACCCGTCGGTGATCTCCGGTGGTATGGCGAAGGTGTCGATCTTCGTCGAGGTCGAGGGTGCGGGCGATTTCCTGCCGCCGTATGCGGGCAACCTCGACATCATGACTGCCGCCGCCACCCGCGTGGGTGACGTGCTGGCCGACCAGATCATCTCGGCTCGGGTGTAAGGAGCTCACATCATGGTTTACTCAGCTGATCTCGACATCCGAGTCACCGACACTTCCCTGCGTGACGGTTCCCACCACAAGCGGCATCAGTTCACCGCGACCGAGGTCCGCGACATCGTCGCCGCCCTCGACGGCGCGGGCGTGCCGGTCATCGAAGTCACCCATGGTGACGGCCTCGGCGGTTCCTCGTTCAACTACGGGTTCTCCAAAACCCCTGAGCAGGAACTGATCAAGGCCGCCGCGGAAACAGCGAAGAACGCCAAGATCGCCTTCCTCATGCTGCCGGGCGTCGGCATCAAGGAAGACATCAAGATCGCGCAGGACAACGGGGCGTCGATCTGCCGCGTCGCCACGCACTGCACCGAAGCCGATGTGTCCGTGCAGCACTTCACGGCGGCCCGTGAGCTCGGTCTGGAAACGGTCGGCTTCCTGATGATGTCGCACACCCAGCCGCCGGAGTTCCTGGCCGAGCAGGCCCGCATCATGGCCGACGCCGGCTGCCAGTGCGTCTACGTCGTCGATTCCGCGGGTGCCCTTGTCCTGGAACAGGTCTCGGACCGCGTGTCCGCGCTGGTCGCCGAGCTCGGCACCGACGCGCAGGTGGGCTTCCACGGTCACGAGAATCTCGGCCTGGCCGTGGCCAACTCGGTGTACGCGGTCCGCGCCGGCGCCACCCAGATCGACGGCTCGGCTCGCCGCTTCGGCGCGGGCGCCGGCAATCTCCCGGTCGAAGCCTTCATCGGCGTCTGCGACAAGCTCGGCATCAAGACCGGCGTCGACTTCTTCGCCGTCACCGACGCCGCCGAGGACGTCGTCCG
>NZ_JBHXMY010001060.1:0-1044 GCF_042720195.1 Nocardia sp. NPDC058497
TGTGTCGAACAGTTCCCCGTTTGCCGTGTATAGGAGGCCATTCCGGATTTCGAGGCGCAGCGCTCGACGTCCGTTCTCATCGAGGTATGCGACGTGAGAAGGCGGCGTCAGCCAGACCTGATTGCCGGGGATGTGTTCGCCATCATACTGATGACTCATGCTCTGCGTTTGGAACGGAGGCCCTGGGCGATAGGCCCTGGCACCGAATTCGTCGTCCACCTGCTGGGCAGCGGGGGGCGCAACCGGTGGCCGGAACTCGGCAGCGTGGTGTGTTGTGGGTGGCGGCGGGGTGCTCGGTGTCGGCGGCGGGACCGGGGTGCTCGCCACGGGTTCGCGCGGGGGGAGACCGAGGATTCTTCGCCACAGCGGTCGTCGGCCACCGGTGCGCGATGGGTGGTTGGGATTCGGGGCACCCCACCACTGAGGGTCGTGCGGTGTTTGCGGAGCCGAATGGGGTGCGGTGCTGTCAACCGGTCTCGGGGCCTGACTCATCGGCGTCGATGTCGGGATTGTGTGCCGCGGGGGCGGATTGGACTCGGGGGCACGGAAGTCGGGGCGTGGCGAAGGCGGGAGCTGTCGACCGTTGTCGAGTACTGCGTGACCAGCGTCGTGTCGAGTGTTCGGCAACGAAGCCGGGCCGGTGGGCCGAGACGGCTCAGGCTCTGTGGTGCCGGGAGCCGGATTGCTGAGCCAAGGTGGCGGCGGAGGGATGAATGTGGCGCGATCCACAGCAGCGCTGAGCTGATGGAGATCAGCAGGGGACACGTGATCGCTGTTCGGGTCCAAACCGAGCTGGTCGCGTAACTGGGCGGTCAATGCGGGCAAGTCGACGTTCGGATGCGTCGTGCCGGGCAGTCCCGAGCTGTCGACCTGCATATGCATGTCCGCGTCGGCCGGGTTGGTCACCGGGACGAGATCGACCATCATCCAATCGCCGTTGGCGAGCTGGAAACCGCCGTTGAAATGAAGGTCGACGGCGAACAGGGCGCGTTGCAGCATTGCGGCGACAGCGGCGGGGTCGAGTTTCGCCCCACCGGTGAGTTG
>NZ_JBHXMY010001061.1:0-1040 GCF_042720195.1 Nocardia sp. NPDC058497
TCCCAGCCACATTCAGGGCACGCCGAGTTTCTACAAGCTTCTGGATGCATTCGATTTGAAGATTCCAGATTCGATCGAAGCCTGGTCTGTGGCGCCCTGCTGCGGATCGCCGACGACCGATGGTTCTGCTACACGCGGATCCACCACATCGTGCTGGACGGCATGGGCGCGGTGGCCATGGTGCAGCGCACCAGCGAGCTCTACAACGCGGCGGTCGATGGCAAGGAACCACCTGCGGCCAAGGCCGAGGATCTCCGCAAGATCGTCGACGCCGATGTGGCCTACCGCAGCTCGGATCGGTTCGTGGCCGATCGGGAGTATTGGCTCGAGCACCTACGCGGAATGGCCGACCCCGTGAGCCTGTCCGGGCGCATCGCCGATGTCGACGCGCAGCCGAGACGCGTCGCGGGCGCGCTGACCAGTGACATGGCGGCGCTGCTTGACTCTGTCGCGAAGGCTGCCTCCTCGGGTGTCGCACCGACCGTCGTCGCCGCCTTCGGCGCGTATCTCGCCGCTATGACCGGAGCCGAGGAAGTCGTGTTGAGCCTTCCCGTTTCGGCGCGCACCACGGCGAGCCTGCGATGGTCCGGTGGCATGGTCGCCAATGTCGTCCCGCTGCGGCTCACCCTGTCGCCGACCACCACTGTCGGCGATGCGATCCGCGCCGCGCAGGGTGAACTCACCGGCGCGTTGCGGCGGCAACGTTACCGCCAGGAGGACATCTTTCGCGATCTCGGCTGGCCGATGGACGAACCCTCGTCGTTCGGGCCGTCGGTGAACCTGATGATGGTGGACAGCCGGATTCAGCTCGGCGAGGTCACCGGACGGTTGCACGTGCTGACCTCCGGGCTGATCGAAGATCTCTTCGTCAACCTGTATCCCGGGGTGGGCGGTGAGAGCACCCACATCGACTTCCAGGCAAACAGAAACCTGTACAGCGATGCCGAATTGGCGGCGCAGCACCACCGGTTCCTGCTGTTCCTGCACCGGTTCCTCGCCGCAGGGCCGGACGCGGCGCTCTCGACCTGTCTCTTATACAC
>NZ_JBHXMY010001062.1:0-1038 GCF_042720195.1 Nocardia sp. NPDC058497
AAACTCAACTCGGCGGTGTTCCCGGGCCAGCAGGGCGGCCCGCTCACCTCCGGCCTGCGCATCGGCACCGCCGCGCTGGCCACCGGCGACACCGAGTTCACCGAGGTCGCCGAGATCATCGCCGCCACCCTCGCCGGCACCGCCGACACCGAGTCCCTGCGCGCCCGGGTCTCCAAGCTGGCCCAGAGCGTCCCGCTCTACCAGGGCCTCGAGGACTGGCGCCTGCTCGGCTGAGCCGACACCACGAAACGCCCTCGGCGACCGAAGTTCTCGGTCTCCGAGGGCGGTTCGCCAACTCAGGGCATTTACGCGGCCGGATCGGCTGGCATGCGCACCAAGTGGCCGCCGATATCGGCAAGCAGTTCGAGTTTCCCGCCGAGTGCGGCAACGTAGGCGGCAATGGCTGCCACGGTGGCGACTTCGCCCCGCTCGATCTGGGACACCCGTCCCGGGCTGACGCCCATGATCTCGGCCAGGCCGGCCTGCGTGAACTTCAGGCGCTGACGTTCTTCGGCGAGCTGATAGCCCCACTGCTCGGCCATGATCGCCCCACGCCGCCGCGCAGCTTCGTCGTCGCTCACGCGTTTGCGGTAGGCATCCCGATCCCACTTCTTGAAACTGCTCATCGAAGCTCCGATCCTCTTCCTTCGCCTTCCTTCGCCGCCGCCAGCAGATCCGCCAGCGAGGACACGAACACCACTTCGCTCCTTGGTGAGCTGTCGGGCCGATGCCGATGTCGGCGAGTAGTTCGGGCTTCTGACCCGAGGCGGTGGCGAAGCAGTCGTAGCGACGGCGTCAGCGCCTCATGCAATGTGCTGCAATGGAATTCACTCTTCGGTCCAGGTCGTCCAGGTGCCGGTGGTGAGTGCCAGTTGGAACGGCTCGGGGAGTTCGATCTGGTCGCCGAATTTCCACTGGCGCTGGTTGTCATAGGTACCCGTGGGGCGCTCGGGAGACCAGAACAGAGTGGCGGAGCCGACCTGGGGGTCTCGGTCTATCAGGAGATAGAAGGGGACGCCGGAGGCGGCGTAGCCGTTC
>NZ_JBHXMY010001063.1:0-1030 GCF_042720195.1 Nocardia sp. NPDC058497
CAGCGGCGGGCGCGCACCAGACGATCGAACTCCCGCGCGTCACGAGCGGGCTCGCGCAGCTTGCCGGTGTTGAAATCCTCAGCGAGCTGCTGCACGGTCTCCTGCGCGCAGGACTTGTTGGTCCCGATGAAGCCGGTCGGGCCGCGCTTGATCCAGCCGGTCACATACGTGCCGGTGACGACCTCGCCCGCCGCGGCGGTGAGCACCCGGCCCTGCTCGTTCGGGATGACGCCACGCGCGTCGTCGAATGGCAGATCCTTGGTCGGTACCCCGCGGTAGCCGACCGAGGTGAGCACGACGCCCGCCTCGAGCAGATCGGTGTCACCGGTCGGCACCGCGCTGGTGCGGCCCTCGGCGTCGGTGACCAGCTCGTTGCGCTCGACCCGCACACCCGTCACCGTGTCGGTGCCGAGGATCTCCACCGGCGAGGACAGGTAGCGGAACACGATGCGCCTGCGCTCGCCGAACGGGCGGTTCGCGACGCTGTGCAGCAGGCGCAGCTTCTGCTCGATCTTGTACGGCAGCTCGGGCGTGACCTCGGGCAGCTCACCCTCGATCGCGATGTCGATGTCGGCGGCCAGCAGGCCGACGAACTCGGGCACCGTGAACGCCGACTCGGCGGGGCCACGACGACCCAGGATCACGACCTCTTCGATCTTGCTCTCCCGCAACGCCTTCAGCGCGTGCGGCGCGATGTCGGTGTCGGCCAGCGTGGCCGGATCGACGGTCAGGATGCGGGCCACATCGAGGGCGACATTGCCGTTGCCGACGATCACGACGCGCTTCTGGTTCAGATCGAACTGGTCGTCGACGTGCTCGGGATGGCCGTTGTACCAGGCGACGAAGTCGGTGGCCGACACATTGCCGGACAGACCCTCACCCGGGATGCCCAGCTTGCGATCCGAGGACGCGCCCACGGCGTAGATCACGCCGTGGAAGTGCTCGAGCAGATCGGCGTGGCTGACGTGCTTGCCGATCTCCACGTCGAGGTAGGTACCGAAGTCCTCCTGCTTCGACATCACGTCGAACC
>NZ_JBHXMY010001064.1:0-1030 GCF_042720195.1 Nocardia sp. NPDC058497
GGACTGCGCCTGCGTTGACTGTGCATCGGTACCGACTGAGGTCGCCCCGTCTCCTCCCATCCGAGGATGGCCAGGCCCTTCGTCGAGCGCGCGTTGCTCACAGCGACGAGCAGCTGTTTGGCGTGCATCTCGGCTCGGTCCCTGGCACCGCCGGACAGATCATTCAGATCGGCCGGCGGTTCCTCGGTGATGTGGAAGACCGCGGCGAAGTCCATCCCCTTCGCTCGGCGCACCGTGCCGACCTTGGCCGGTCCGACCTGCGAGCCGTCGTAATTCTCCCATTCGATACCGCAGCTCCGTACCGCCTGTGGAGCTGTAATGCCTTGAGTACCAACATAGTTGAATTCGACACGGAAAGCAGGCGGCTGGATGACCGTCCTGGCCACGTAACCGGGTGCGGGAGCGCCGTCCCAGCGGCTGGACCAGCCACCATGTCGGCGGCCAGTGCCTCGGACGACCTGTACCCCGCTGGTCACGCGGCGCATTATAGGTAACCCGAAGGCTGGGGGCAGCGGTTTTGCCGGGTTTTCCAGTCAGGTCCGCTGCCATAGCGTCTCTCCCGCCAGGCTTTCGACCCGTAGGAGTGATGGATGGTTACAGGGGTGTTGGCTCAGCGGGAGCCCGAGGTCGTCAGCCGCGACGTCGAGCTGGATGCCGTGGAGCGGTGGCACCCGGCGGTCCGCGTGCTCTTCCGGTTCGGGTTCGTTATGGTCGGTGTCGGGATGGCGGGGGTGTGGCTGCTGCACGCGTTGCTGCGCACCTTCGGTCTGCCGCAGGGGACGGTGAGCGAAGTCGCCAAGTGGACAGCGTTGCATCCGCTCACCGACTGGGTCGGCACCCAGATCTTCGATGTACCAATCGATTACGCGGTCACCGGCAGCGGTGATACCGCGGCGAAATGGGTGGCTGTTTTCACCCTGCTCCTGGTTGCGGTACCAGTCACCGCCCCCAGGTCGGTCCTCGACCCGCGGCGCCCGCACAACGCGCGCCGGGATGTGTGGTTGCGGCGGCTGGGGGGGATATCGCGCGC
>NZ_JBHXMY010001065.1:0-1023 GCF_042720195.1 Nocardia sp. NPDC058497
GTCTCGAAGACCTGGGTGTGGATACACGAAGTGGAGGTAACCAGTGCTAAATGCTGGCCGTAGACCATTCAGTTCGTCCCGCCCGACTCGAAGTAGGACGACCCGCCACCGACGTCGTCCTGCCACCGGACGTATTTCGCCGTGCCTTCGATTGCAACGATTCTGGCCGTCGACACCACCTTTCCAGTAGCGTCCTTGACCACCGCATCTACAGTGTTCTTGCCGTTGCCCTCGGGAATCGTGTATTCGATGGTTTGCCCGTTCGGGCGCACTTCCGTCCAAGGTTTACCCTGCTCACGCCCTTCGGTAGCAGGCATAGGAAGTGAGTCCTGGTTCGGACCGTTCGCATCCAGAAGCGGGTCCCGCGGCTCTTCCGACGCGGGAGCGTTCGCCGGCGGCGTCAGCCCGCTCGGAGCCGGTTGTGATTGGGATGGAGTCGAGGGCGCGGACTGAGGGCTTGGTGTGTCGGCAGGAAGCGGCGCTGGTGTCTGTGGTTGCGGATTGAGGTGGTTGATGCTCTCGTCACCGTCCGACCTGTCCGACTGCGGGGGCGGAGGTGGTGGGGGAGCACTGTTGGATGGGGCTGCCTGAGTCGGCGGTGGAGTCGTCTCTTTCTGTGGGGGCGGACGGTTCGGGGTGGTAGTTACCGGGTCGTTGATCTGCTGGGCAGACGGAACCTGGTCTTGGGAACGCCTGTCCATGTCACGAACCCCGAGCACCCGCTCATACGCCCGCGCCGCCGAAGCGGCCGTCATCCCATTTCGGTTGTGCACCCGCGGTTCTCGGGAAGAACTCGAGTTGGACGCGGCTCCCAACGGAGTCAACGACGCTAGCCATTCGGAGAATGGGGAATGGTCATACGCCACGACCGGCGCCGGTACCGGCATCGCGATACCTCCTTAGGAATCGAGTGTGGCCCACCCCCGCCCAACGGTTTGGCGCGCGCCCTAGGTTTTGAGTTTGTAAGGACGGTGACTATCGGGGGCGCCGCCCCCGGGGCAACCCCCCCCCTAATGACCTCAC
>NZ_JBHXMY010001066.1:0-1021 GCF_042720195.1 Nocardia sp. NPDC058497
GTGCCTGCATCGGGGCGCCGTACAGGGCGTTGTGGGCGTCCTGGATGAATTCGCGGCAGGTGTTGTAGCGGTGGGCCGGGTCTTTCGCCATCACCTTGGCGATCACGTGATCGATCGCAGGCGGGAGGTCGGGGCGCACGGCAGTCACGCGCGGCGGCGGTTCGTGCAGGTGGCCCATCATGACCATGGCCGGCACCGTGGCTGGGTACGGGTTCTGGCCGGTGAGCAGCTTGTACAGCGAGCAGCCGAGGCTGTAGATGTCGGCGCGGTGGTCGAGCTTGCTGCCCATCAACTGCTCCGGGGGAGCGTAGGCGACGGTGGCCATGAAATTGCCGGTGGCGGTGAGGTCTTGCTTGTCGTCGGCGGACTTGGCGACGCCGAAGTCGGTCAGCAGGACACGTTCCTCGTCGTCGTCCTCGGCCGCGGCGATCATGAAGTTGGCCGGCTTGATGTCGCGGTGGAGGAGGCCACGGCGATGGGCGTAGTCGAGGCCCTTGCCGACTTCACCGATGATGCGCAGGGCTCGCTGCGGCGGCATGGCCGCTGGGCCCTTGGCCGCCTCGGCGGAGGCGTCCGTGCCGTCGACGTACTGCATCGCGATCCACAGCTGGCCGTCCTCGTCGCCGCGGTTGTACACCGCGACGATATTGGGATGGTCCAGGCCGGCAGCGAGATTGGCTTCCCGCTCGAACCGCCCGCGGAACTCGGGATCGGTGGACAGGTCGCCGCTGAGCACCTTGAGGGCGTCGCGGCGGGGGAGGCTGGGGTTCTGCGCGAGGTAGACGGTGCCCATACCACCGGCACCGAGAACCTTGATCACTCGGTAGCCACCAACAATTGCGCCGGGCCGCAAGGCCATTCGCGTCTCCTCATCCTTCGCGCGCCCCGCAGTGCACGTCCCAACAGGGCAATCTAGCAGGTGCCGGTGCACCCTTCAGTCCTCGCGGACATCACTCGAGCGCGGCCACCCTCTGGGACTGCGCGGCCCCGCGTGGGGGGGCGTCTTTCAGGGTGTGCCCGG
>NZ_JBHXMY010001067.1:0-1020 GCF_042720195.1 Nocardia sp. NPDC058497
GCCGTAGATTCCCGACGCCCCGGTTTAGAAAACACCGTTCACGTCAGCAAGGTGAAACGGCGCCCTCATGCCCGCGGCCTTCATCGTCTCTACCGCCCGCTCCCCGATCGGCCGTGCTGTCAAGGGTTCTCTGGCGAGTATGCGTCCGGACGACCTGACCGTGCAGATGGTCCAGGCCGCGCTGGCCAAGGTCCCGTCGCTCGACCCGACCCAGATCGACGACATCATCCTCGGCACCGGCTCCCCCGCCGGTGAGGGCGGCTTCGGCATGGGCCGCATGATCGCCATCGAACTGGGACTCGACGTCGTCCCCGGCACCACCGTGCAGCGCTACTGCGCGTCGTCGCTGCAGACCACCCGGATGGCCTTCCACGCCATCAAGGCCGGCGAGGGTGATGTGTTCATCTCCGCCGGTGTGGAGACCGTCTCGCGCTACGCCCGTGGCTCGGCCGACAGCTCGCCCGACACCAGGAACACCCTGTTCGACGACGCCGTGGCCCGCACCGCCAAGACCGCTGAGGGCGGCCAGGGCCCGTGGCACGACCCGCGCCAGGACGGCCTGCTCCCCGACGCCTACATCGCGATGGGCCAGACCGCCGAGAACGTGGCCTCGCTGACCGGCATCACCCGCGAGGACCAGGACCGCTGGGGCGTGCGCTCGCAGAACCGCGCCGAGGAGGCCATCAAGGCCGGCTTCTTCGAGCGGGAGATCACCCCGGTGACCCTGCCCGACGGCACCGTGATCAGCAAGGACGACGGCCCGCGCGCCGGCGTCACCTACGAGGCGGTCAGCGGGCTCAAGCCGGTCTTCCGTCCCGACGGCACCGTCACCGCGGGCAACTGCTGCGCGCTCAACGACGGCGCCGCCGCGCTGGTCATCATGAGCGACACCAAGGCCAAGGAGCTGGGCCTGACCCCGCTGGCCCGCATCGTCTCCACCGGCGTGGGGGGGGGGGGGGGCGGGGGTCTGTGTTGTGGGGGGCGGGGGAGCGCGGGGGCGCGCGCGCGCGGGGCGGCGGG
>NZ_JBHXMY010001068.1:0-1017 GCF_042720195.1 Nocardia sp. NPDC058497
TGAGTAGCGGGGCAGAGTCCGCTGCGGCTGAACACCGTCACGTGGACACCTCACTGGGCCTGTGCCAGTGCGGTGGCGGACGCGGTGCCGCCGCGACCGATCACGACATGCTTTGTCATGCGAATTTCCTTTCCCAGCAATATGTTTCATGTTCTGCTCAGCGTTCTCGCCGGGCATACAGGCAACAATGCCGCGCGGATGGGGGCTAGACTAGTGGCCGGAATGCCAGCTATCCCAAGGATCAGGCCATGAAGACCGTCGCCGTCGTCGCCGTGCCCCCGGTGAAGTCGTTCGACCTGGCGATGCCGGGATCGCTCATGGAGTCGGTGCTGGTCGACGGCGAACCCGCCTACCGGGTGCTGGTGTGCACCGCCGAACCCGGTGTGGTGCCCGCGAATTCGGGTGGCTTCGATGTGGTGATCCCGCACGGGCTCGATGTGCTCGAGTCGGCCGACACCGTGATCGTGCCCAGCACCGGCAGCCGCACCGGCGCCGACCCGGTGATCCTGGCGGCCCTGCGCGCGGCGGTCGAACGCGGCACCCGGGTCACCTCGATCTGCAGCGGCGCGTTCGTCCTGGCCCAGGCCGCACTGCTCGACGGGCGGACCGCCACCACGCATTGGGGACTGGCCGACGAACTGGCACGCGCGCACCCGTCGGTCCGTGTCCGCACCGACGCGCTGTTCGTCGAGGACGGGCCGGTGACCACCTCGGCGGGCGCTGCCGCGGGAATCGACCTGTGCCTGCACCTGATTCGCGTCGACTACGGCGCCACCGTGGCCAATGAGGCGGCGCGGGCCGCCGTGGTCACGCCGGTGCGTCCCGGCGGGCAGGCCCAGTTCGTCGACACCGCGCTACCGCCCGACGACGACCTCTCACTCTCGGCCACCCGCGCCTGGGCACTGGCCCGGCTCGACACTCCCCTGTCGCTGCGGGAACTCGCTGAGCACGCCAGCACCAGCGTGCGCACGCTGACCCGGCGGTTCCACGAGGAGACCGGGCTCAGCCCGCAGAAAT
>NZ_JBHXMY010001069.1:0-1015 GCF_042720195.1 Nocardia sp. NPDC058497
AAGCTCGGCGAGAGCTTCCGGCAAGCCTGCCGAGATACGCAACGCATCTGCAGATGCACCGCGGACTCATGCTCGTGCGGGCCGGAGACCGTGACGCCGGAGTGGCCTACGCTCAGGCAGCCCTGGACGCACTGCCGCCTGAGAAACACTCTCTGACGCTGCGGCTACTCATGCGGGAGATTGCCGGATGACTGTCAGTCGTTGGCCATGTCACGGCGATCAGATCGTACCGACGGAATTTGGAACTCCTCACGATGGCGGAGTAAGGATCGGGTGTCCGGCTTGGAATGCCAGCCTCCGGTTGGCGTCTGCCGCGATCCGATCGAGTTCGTCGTCGAGTTCCATGAAAACCTGCCAGCTCTGCTGACCGCTGGCGGCAGCGAGCCGCCGCACGACGAGCTGCTCGAGTTCCGGGATCCGCTTTGCCTTCCAGATCTTGTCGGCGAGGCTTACAAGCAGGTCTTCCATCTCGATATCGGCTTCGGTCCAGGATCCGTGGGTGCGCGCGAAGCGCGCGAGTCCATCAGTGAAGCCCTGTTCCAGGAGGAGCCGATATCCGTCCTGCTCGTGCAAGGAGCCGGGGGCTGAGAGCTCGTCGGGGTGGACGATCTTCCCGATGTCGTGTGTTGCTGCCCCGAACAAGGTGACTGGCCGGTCGAACCGCGCTTCTGGGTAGCGGCGCTGGATCCAGTCAGCCAGTTGGCAGGCCACGTCGTGGACCGCACGTAGATGCGCGGCGAGCCGTGGCGGTGCATCGAGATCCGCGAGCAGGTCCTCGACGCGATCAGGCAACGCCCTCAGCCCCAGATCACCGGAATCAGCGAGAGCACGCTGCAGCGCTACAGATCTCACCAGACCCACAGTAACCCGACTGGCCTAGAGCTCCATCGAGTCAGAACCTGCTACGTCGTTCGACAATCAGGAGTGGCCAGCAGGCCGGTCAAGGATCATGTCATCGCAGGTCAGGGGAAAGTGGGGCGGGTGGGGCTCGAACCCACGACCAGCGGATTATGAG
>NZ_JBHXMY010001070.1:0-1012 GCF_042720195.1 Nocardia sp. NPDC058497
CGAGTGGGCTCGCGTCCCCGCGCGTGCTCGGGGGGGTGGGGGGCCATCAGCCGCACCGTATAACGGCGCCCCACCCCCCGGCCCGGCGGGGCGCCGCGCGGCCCCACCGCCGCGTTTCGGCGGTCAGGTGATCATCACCCGGTCGAGCAGGTGGTCGACGAGTTGCGGTGCGCGCGCGGCCATGTCGTTGTCGGTGAGCATTCCCTGGGCCAGCCCGGCGACGGCGAGGAGGACGATCTCGGCGTCCGCGCGGATGGTCGTCTCCTCGGCCTCGGGGCCGCGTAGTCGCCGGAGCTGGGCGGCGACCGCATCGACGATGTAGTTCGGTGTCTCGGCGGTGTCGGTGGAGTCGAGGTCGGGGCCGGTGAGCGTGGCGGCATGGAAGATGCCGAGGATGACGGCGTCCTCGCGGCTGGGTTCGTCGAGGGGGAGCAGGCCGAGCAGGACCGCGCGGACGATATCGCGGGGGCCCGCGTCCGGCCCGAGCGCGGCCAGTGCCTGGTGAAGGCGCGCACCCGAATTCGCGACGACGGCGCGATGGGTGGCGAGCAGGAACTCCCGTTTGGTGCCGAAGTAGTACTGCACCGACCGCACCGAGACCCCGGCCTCGGCGGCGACGGACTGGAAGGTGGCTGCCTCGAGTCCGCCCCGGGCGATCACCCGGCGCGCGGCAGTGGTGATCGACCTGCGCCGTTCTTCGTGATCGGCCAACCGCGGCACTCGCTGCTCCTCTTGTCTGTTCGATCCGACGAAACCTTGATGGTACGCCCATACCATCTTTATGGTACGGTCATATCATCAACGAGAGGCAGGGGTGGTCATGGCCAAGATCGGCACATTCAAGAACGACAAGGCGCGCGAGGAGTACATGCGTGCGTACCGAGAGCTGGAGAAGCAGTGGCCGATTCCGTCGACCACGGTCGATTTCGCCACGTCGTTAGGTTACACCCGGGTCCGCATAGCTTGTGCGGGCGAAGGGGTTACGATAGTGTTGCTGCACTCACTAGGTGGC
>NZ_JBHXMY010001071.1:0-416 GCF_042720195.1 Nocardia sp. NPDC058497
GAATAAAAACGGTCTAGCAAGCGTGCGTGCTGTTCAGGTGTTGATGCTCATCGGGGCGCTGCTGGCGTTGGCAGGATGTTCCTCGGCATCGACCCCGGGCCAGGCGGCCTCGCCACCGAGGCCGACGTATCCGGAGTACCTGCCTGATCATGCCCGCAAGGACCTGACCTACCTAGAGACCCTGCGTCCGCTGGACGTGTGCGGATTCCTCGACCACCAAGCCCTGGCCGCGCTCGGCACCGCCAACTACTTCGGTGCCGACGGCACCTTCGAATCCTGCACCGCGCGATTCCCGAAAGGTAAGGCCCGGCACGGGATCTCGAAGGTGGAGGTGTCGATGGGGGGCAATAACCGAAACCGGTGGGGGCCCCAAATAGTCGTGGGCGGGACCCCCCCGGGCGAGAAACAATTAGGTG
>NZ_JBHXMY010001071.1:426-1012 GCF_042720195.1 Nocardia sp. NPDC058497
GGTGTCGATCGGGACCATTCCCGAACCCGGGTGGGGCACCAAGATCGACGTCGGCGGCACCACCGTGGCCTACAACAATTTCGGTGGCGACTTCTGCACGGCCAGTACGAATTTCGATGACCGCCAACTGATCAGCTGGGTGGTGTTCGCCGCCACCTTGTCTGGGCCGATCGACCTGTGCGCCGAGGCCATCGAGGTCGCCACCGCATCGCTGCCGCTGCTGAAAACCCGGCCCCTGCGCGAGGGGTCGACCGCGCAGAACGTCGACACCAAACTCTCCCGGCTCGACAGCTGCGCGGCCCTACCGGCATTCGTCGACGCCGACCAGGCTCACAAGGTCTCGGTCAGCAAGCGTGTCCCCTGGGGATGCGGGTGGATGGCCGACTACTACGAACCCAAGTCCCGCGTCGATATCTCGTTCCTGCGCGCCGAGGACGTACACATCACCGAAGTGTCCGACACCGACATCGCCATGGACGTGGGGGGGGGTTGGGGGCCCCCCCCACCCCCCCCCCCCCCCGCGGGCCCCCGCGCCAGCCCCCCAGGGGGGGTGTGTCTCGCGCGGGGTGGGCCGCCCGCTCTAAGC
>NZ_JBHXMY010001072.1:0-1011 GCF_042720195.1 Nocardia sp. NPDC058497
GTTCACCGCGATCGACAACGCCGCGGGCAAGCCGGAACTGGCGAAGGTCATGGCCGAGGCCCCGATCTCCGGCCTGATCGGGATGGGCATCGGCATCGACCGCAAGAACTCCGAGGCCTATATCCCCAGCGTCAGCCAGGCCGGGCTCACCCTGGGCGAGCAGTACTACCGCAAGCCCGAGTTCGCGGCGCAGCTCGCCGGCTACCAGACCTACCTCGAGCAACTGTCCAAGGGAATCGACCTGCCCGACCCCGCCGGGGTGGCGCAGCGGACCCTCGACCTGGAGAAGCGGATCGCCGCCGCGCACTGGGACAGCGTGCGCCTGCGCAACACCGACGCCACCTACAACCTGATGAGCTGGCAGGAACTGACCGCGCTCGGCCCGCAGTTCGACTGGGATCCGTGGCTGGCGGGCATGACCGACCGGCCCAAGTCGCTGTTCGACAAGATGGTGGTGGGTCAGCCGTCGTTCATCACCGCGGCCGCGCAGCTGTGGAGCGAGGTCGACATCGCCCAGTGGCGCGACTACCTCAAGCTGCACATCGCCAACACCTACGCGCGCTTCCTGCCCAAGGCGATCGCCGACGCGCGCTTCGACTTCGTCGGCCGGGTGCTCAGCGGCCTGGAGGAGAAGCCGGAGATGTGGCGCTCCGCGGTGGGCGTCGTCGACGACAATCTCGGCGAACCGCTGGGAAAGCTGTACGTGGACAAGCACTTCCCGCCCGCGGCGAAGGAACGCGCGCTCGAGATGGTCGACGACCTGCGCGCCGCCTACCGCGACAACTTCGCCAATTCCACCTGGATGTCGCAGCCGACCCGCGAGGCCTCGATCGCCAAGCTGGACAAGATCGTCGCCCAGATCGGCTACCCCGACAAGTGGGTCGACTACTCCTCGGTGCAGGTCACCCGCGGCCGCCTGATCGAATCCCTGCTCGCCATCAACATCTTCGAGTCCAAGCGCGCGTTCGCCCGCCTGGGCACCGAGGTGGACAAGACGGAGTGGGGCATGTC
>NZ_JBHXMY010001073.1:0-1008 GCF_042720195.1 Nocardia sp. NPDC058497
GCGTCGGCGGGGTACTCGGCGGTGATGGCCTCGGACATGGCAACCAGTCAGGATTTTGTTACGTGGACGTGTGGCCCGAGGCTGGATCCTTACTACCTTCTTTGGTGCCTCCGGGCGATGCGTTCGGATCTGCTCGGCCGCCTTGCGATGGGATCCACTCACAAAACAATCTACGTCCCAGATCTGCAGATGTTGAGAATCCCGCTGCCGCCGATTGACATGCAGATTAAGATTGTCGAACTGATTCGTCAGCGGAATAGTAGGATTGACGGTCTGGTCGACGCTGTCGACAGGAGGATTTCGCTGCTCGGCGAGCGGCGCGCATCTCTCACCGCTGCCGCGGTGACTGGTCAACTCGATGTCACCACCGCCTCCGGGCGGAATCTCACCCAGGGGGTATAGCGAACAATGTCTGTCCACAGTGAGCAGGTGTTCGGGGAGGCCATCGTGCAGGCGATGGTGGGGAACGGCTGGGAGGAGGGGAATCCGCACGAGTACAACGCGGAACTTGGGCTGGATGTTGGGGAGTTGCTGACCTTCATTTCGCAGACGCAGCAGGCGGAGTGGGATGACCTGGTCGCCACCTATGGCGAGGATCAGGACGAGGCGCAGCGGGGGTTTGCTAAGCGGCTGGGGCAGGAGTTGGCTGGCAAGGGGCTGATGAAGGTTCTTCGGGAGGGAGTGAAGGACCGGGGGGTGTTGATTCGGGTTGCTTACTTCAAGCCGAATCTGGTCGGGTCTGATGACGTGCTGAATGCCTATAAAGCCAACCGGCTCACGGTGGTTCGGGAACTGCCGTATGCGACGAAGCCGGGTGCGTCGCGACCGCGGCTGGATTTGGCTTTGATGCTCAACGGTATTCCGGTGGCGACGGCCGAGTTGAAGAATCCGTTGACGGGGCAGGGGGTTGAGGAAGCGAAGAAGCAGTATCGGGAGGATCGGGATCCTACCGAGCTGATCTTCAAGCATCGGGTGATCGCGAACTTCGCTGTTGACCCGGATCTGGTG
>NZ_JBHXMY010001074.1:0-1004 GCF_042720195.1 Nocardia sp. NPDC058497
ACTGGCTGGTCATGATCGGCTTCCTGGCCGGCGCACAGTTCTGGTTCATGGCCTACGGGCAGACCTTCGAGCCCACCTGGTCGTGGCCGTTCATCGGCGAGACCTGGTGGTTCCATCTCGGTGACGAGATCCTCGGCGTCGGCACCGTCGTCGGCATCGCGACGCTGATGATCATCCGCCAGCTGAACCACCCGCGGGTGCCCGCGCGGATCTCCCGCTTCAGCGGCTCGAAGTTCGGTCCGGCGTACTTCGTCGAGTGGGTCGTGCTCACCGAGGGCATCGGCATGGTGCTGGTGAAGGCCGGTGTGCTGTCGCTGACCGGGCACTCCACCTGGACCGACCCGGTCACCGGCCAGCTCGCCAAGATCATCCCGGCCAACGTCACGCTGATCTCGATCTTCGCGTTCGTCAAGCTGATGTCCGGCATGGTCTGGCTGCTCGTAGTCGGCCGCAACATCACCTGGGGCGTGGCCTGGCACCGGTTCTCGGCCTTCCCGAACATCTACTTCAAGCGTGAGGCCGACGGCAGCGTCGCCCTCGGCGCGGCCAAGCCGATGATGTCCAACGGCAAGGTCCTCGACATGGAGAACGTCGACCCCGATGTCGACAACCTCGGCGTCGGCCGCATGGAGGACTTCTCCTGGAAGGGCTGGCTGGACTTCTCCACCTGCACCGAGTGTGGTCGCTGCCAGTCGCAGTGCCCCGCCTGGAACACCGGTAAGCCGCTCTCGCCGAAGCTGCTGATCATGTCGCTGCGCGACCACGGTTACGCCGCTGCCCCGTACCTGCTGGCCGGTGGCCGCAAGGATCCCGGTGGCGACGAGATCGGTCTGGTCGACGCCGACGGCAAACCCGACGAGGCGAAGCTGGCCAAGATCTCCGAGGCCGCGCGCGCCGAAGCCGAGCGTCCGCTGATCGGTGCCGAGGACGTCCACGGCGTCATCGATCCCGAGGTGCTGTGGTCGTGCACCACCTGTGGTGCCTGCGTCGAGCAGTGCCCGGTC
>NZ_JBHXMY010001075.1:0-1002 GCF_042720195.1 Nocardia sp. NPDC058497
ACACATATAACAACACCTCACTAATCGAACCAACCACAAAAATATTATAAAAAAAAAAAACAATAAAAATGAGCTACGGAGGCAGTGGCATCCACCTTGGCCGAACTCGGCCGCGGTGTCCAGCGCGAAAAGTATAGCGACCGACCAGATCGAGATCCGGGGTCGGGAGCGACGCCCCATCGGGGCGGCTCCGGGCATGCCGAACTACCCTCGTTGTCATGTCGTTATCGCAGGACCCCTCCGCTGGACCCGCCGAGGTCGGCGCGCCACCGGTGGACGCGGGTCGGGCGGCGCCGACAGGGAACGCCATGTCCTTCCGTGCACTGAGTGTCGTCGCGGGTGCGATGGCCGCCTTCGTCGCGGCCGTCGTGGTCGGGTTGTCCGCGGCGCAAGCCTTGAGTCTGCTGGGTATACCCGATCCGGGGCCGTTGACAACATATGGCTTGCCCGCGCTGCGGGCGGTGGCCGATCTGGCCGCGGCGGTCACCGTCGGCTCGCTGCTGTTCGCCGCGTTCCTGCTGCCCCCGCGTGACAGCGGGCTGCTCGAGGCGGGCGGCTACCGCGCGGTGCGCCGGGCCTCGGACGCCGCGCTGGTCTGGGCCGCGTGTGCGGCGCTGCTCGTGCCGCTGACGGTGTCGGACACGACCGGTCAGCCGGTCGGTGACATCTGGCGGCCGGAGAAGCTGTGGCCGGTGATCACGCAGGTCGAAGTGGCGGGCGCGTGGCGGACGACGACGCTGTTCGCGCTGATCGTTGCCATCGGCTGCCGGTTGGCGCTGCGCTGGGGCTGGACTCCGCTGCTGCTGGGCGGCTCGCTGATCACCATGATGCCGCTGGCGCTGACCGGGCATTCGTCCTCGGGTGGCGCCCACGATGTGGCGACCAACTCGTTGATCCTGCACATGGTGTCGGCGTCGGTGTGGGTCGGCGGCCTGGTCGCGGTGCTGGCCTAAGCCCTGCGTGGCGGTCACTGCGTCTATGTCGCGACCCCGCGGGTTAAGC
>NZ_JBHXMY010001076.1:0-1001 GCF_042720195.1 Nocardia sp. NPDC058497
CAGGTACTTGAGGGAGCTGAGGTTCGGCAGGGATCGGGCCGAGTCGACCACGAAATCCTACGCCGAAGGTGTCGCGCTGTTCCTGCGCTGGTGCGCGAGCACTGGGCGTGAATGGCGCACGGCAGCAAGTGACTTCGGACTTTTCATCGTGTGGCTGAGATACACCCCTACTCGTGGTGGCGGCGTGGTGATGGGCCCGGGTGCTGCACCGGTACGTGGCGACGTGCGGATCAACCGAGTGCTCACAGCCACCCGTGGGTTCCTCGTGTTCGCGGTGGCCTCGAAGGAAGCACTGGGCGTGGTGATGGAGCAGCTCTACGAGATCGGCGACTCAAGGGAACTCCCGCAGACCGCGCAGGGCGAGTCGAACGCGCTGCGATACCGACGTCGCGCCCGGCACAGCCTGCGCGAACCGGAGAAGCCGGTGGAGCGGGCCACCGATGCCGAGATCGTGGCATTGTTTCGGGTCTGTCGGAACGCGCGCGACCGGCTGATCGTGTTGCTGCTGGCCCGAGCGGGACTGCGACGCGGCGAGACCGCCGGCCTGCGACGGGCTGATCTGCACCTACTGCCGGACAACACACCTCACGAATGCCCGATTCACGGCGCGCACCTGCACGTGGTCCGCCGAGACAACCCGAACGGGGCGTGGGCAAAATCCCGTCGGCAGCGGGCAGTTCCGCTGGACTTCCTCGTCGTCCGGGCAATCGACCTCTATCTGCTCGAACGCGACGAGCAACCCGCCGCTGCGGACTGCGACTTCCTACTCGTCAACCTGTTCCGAGCACCGTTGGGGGCACCGATGAGTGTCGATGCGCTCAACGAACTGTTCGAAACGCTGTCCCGCAGAGCAGGTATGGTCACCGCAGTCACACCGCATAGGGCGCGGCACGGATTCGCCAGCAACCTCGCCGACTCCGGGGTACTACTCGATGAAATCCAGGCACTGCTCGGACACGCCAGCCCGGCGTCGTCGACGCCCTACCTGCACCCTGCGGAAG